>JANYAB010000771.1 GCA_025355225.1 Bacteroidota bacterium | reverse complement strand
ACTGGAACTCATCAGCCTGCTCGAGAAACTTTTGGCCTACAAGAAAACAGTAACTAATGGAACCGCTGTATACGGAGCCGTACGTACAGTGGTGTGAGAGGACAGGTAAGGAAATTAATCCTTACCTTCCTACTCGATTATGAATGAACTAAGTATTGTAATTGGCGCTGATCGTCCGGATTTGATCAGGGAGGAAACTCTTGTAACTTTATTTTCTGAATCGGTGCGGCGGGATCCGGATAAAATAGCGCTGATTTTCCATGACAAGCAATTAACTTATGGCGAACTTGACCACTGGAGTGATGTGATTGCTGCTTACCTTATAAAAAATGGAATAGGCCGTAAGAGTAATATAGGTATATGGTGGCAGCGGGGTTTTGAATTGCATGCTGCTATCTTAGGAATTATAAAGGCGGGCGCCACCTATGTGCCGGTCGACCGCGAAATACCAGCCGAACGGGTGGAAGTTATTTTGGAGGAAGTTGGGGCAATAGCATGTTTCAGTATGCAGCAGCTAAATGTGAAATGCAGGATGCTGCAAGTACCCGAGCCCCC
Organism: Bacteroidota bacterium; assembly: GCA_025355225.1. Taxonomy (GTDB): domain Bacteria; phylum Bacteroidota; class Bacteroidia; order Sphingobacteriales; family Sphingobacteriaceae; genus Mucilaginibacter. The sequence goes on along the minus strand of JANYAB010000771.1, from coordinate 22,632 downwards.
CGACCCCCTGAAGGGGGAGGAACGATTTTCAAAAACTCCCCCTTTAGGGGGTCGGGGGGCTGGAGATGATTGCGCCTACATACTTTACACGTCGGGCAGCACAGGAAAACCTAAAGGAATACCCATAAGCCACAAGCAAATTTGCCACCTGGTGCGAGCCGAGCAAACGGTATTTAATATACAGCCCGGGGATAAAGTGTACCAGGGCTTTTCGGTATCATTTGATATGTGGTGCGAGGAGACCTGGATAAGCTATTTTGCCGGCGCTACGCTCTGGGTTGCCGATAATACCACGTCAAAAGCGATAGACGAATTGGGTGATATCTTAAAAAGAGAGAATATAACCATACTGCATGCTGTGCCAAGTTTGCTGGCGGTTATGGAGGATAGCATACCATCCCTAAGGCTGATTAACGCCGGGGGCGAAGCATGTACACCGCAGGTTTTGACTAAATGGGCCCGGCCAGGCGTGTTTTTTTATAATAGCTATGGGCCGACGGAAACAACCGTTACAGCTACTATTGCCCGTTTAAGTGCTGGTGACGCCATTGTAATTGGCCAACCCTTACCCAATTACAATCTCGGCGTTGTGGATGAAAAGATGAACCTGCTGCCTTTTGGCGAGGCGGGCGAGTTGATCATTACCGGCCCGGGACTATCATCCGGTTATGTTAAATTACCCCAGTTAACTCTTGAAAAATTTGTGCCGAAACCAGCCTGGCTTTCAGTTTTACCAGGTGACAGGGTATACCGTACGGGTGATTCGGCAATTATTAATAAGGACGGTAGTGTTGATCTGCAGGGACGGTTTGATGATCAGATAAAGTTAAGGGGCTATCGCATCGAACTTGGCGAAATAGAAACAAAACTCAGTGCTATCACGGGGGTACGATCCGCCGCGGTAGCTGTAAAAAAAGATAGCACAGGGCAGGACCAATTGGTTGGCTATGTGGTGATGGAAGACCAGGTATGTATCGAAGAAAATCTCTTCCGGCTTGAATTGGCCAAGACCCTGCCATCATACATGGTGCCGGGTACTATTGTTGCCCTGACAGAAATGCCAAGGATGCCAAGCGGCAAGATCAACAGGAAATTTCTACCCATTCCCGCATCATTTGAAGCTAATAATGATAATTCGGCGCAAGAGACGATCGATCTGAACGCTCCGGCGCATGATAGGATATTGGCTGTTTTGCGTAAGACATTTCCCAATAAGGTAATCGACTCGTCAATGGATTTTTTTGACGACCTGGGCGGACACTCTTTGCTCGCGGCAGGCTTTGTATCGCAACTAAGACGGGATGCCGGCTTGCCCCATGCCTCGTTAAAAGATGTTTATATACACAGGCCATTAAGCACGCTTATAGCAGTTTGGGATAAAGAGCCGCAAGAACAAAAAACAAAGGAGAGTAATTTTCAAAAAGTGCCTTTGTTGCGGTATATAACCTGCTGGGCAGCCCAAACTATTTCGTTGCTGATCATTTACGGGCTTTTTGCCTTCCAGATATTTATACCTTACCTCGGTTATTATTATGTTGACCAGGAAACCAGCAATGTGGGTTATTCCATTATCACCTCATTGGTTTTGTTTTCTTTTATTCCGCCCATATTCACCATTATTTGCATTGGAACCAAATGGATGGTTATCGGAAAAATGAAAGCAGGTGACTATCCCTTGTGGGGCTTTTATTATTTTAGATATTGGTTTGTGAAAACCATGCAGCGCTTATTGCCTGCCCAGTTTCTGAATGGTACGCCGCTTTATCCTGCTTACCTGCGTTTATTGGGTATGAACATAGCCTCAGATGCCCAGGTTAGCGACTTCAGTTTCGGGGCCGAAGATCTGATTACTATTGGCAGTGATGCAAGTTTGAGCTCGCAAACCAATCTCAACAACGCATTTGTAGAGGACGGTATGCTAAAATTAAGGCCGATAACGATTGGCGACCATGCCTATATTGGCAGCAGCGCAATGATAGCAGGTGACAGTGTGATTGAGGATTGGGGCGAATTACAAGACTTAAGCTATCTGCAGGCTGGTAAATCCATTGCCCCCGGTGAGATTTGGCAGGGCAGTCCCGCGCAATTAAAAGAGACCAAAAATATTGAGGACCTGCCGCAGCCTCTTACCGTCTCCACTTTCACACGCAGAAAATACAAAATGGTGTTTATCTTGTCCATTTTTGTTTTTCCATTTATCATTCTTTTACCTCTTTTGCCAACCATTATTGCCATTAATAAGCTGGATAACGCAGCCGGCGATTACGATTTTACCTATTTGATAGGTGCGCCGGGACTTGCTTTGCTTTTTATCCTTCTCTTTGCCGCTGAAACCATTATTCTGACACGTCTTTTGCAACGCAATATAAAACCCGGTAAATTCCCCATTTATAGCCTGTTTTATGTGCGTAAATGGTTTGCAGATCAGTTACTTTCATTAAGCCTCATCGTTTTGCATCCCATCTATGCAACTGTGTTTGTTTCGAGGTTCTTTAGGGCGCTTGGCGCAAAAATTGGCAAGGACACAGAGATTTCAACAGCCAGCAGCGTTACTCATCCCTTATTAGAGATCGGCGATGGGGCCTTCATAGCCGATGCCGTTACATTAGGCGAAGCCGATGTGCGCGGGCAGCAACTGATATTGGACAAGACAAGTATTGACAGCTTCAGCTTTGTGGGTAACAGCGCGTTGATCCCGCAGGGATATCACCTGAAAGGCAATATGCTGATAGGGGTTTTATCGACCCCCCCGGATGCAGAGCAAATGGCCAATAGCGCTGCGAAAGATTGGTTCGGCTCCCCGGCTATTCCGCTCCCAAGACGGCAGGAAAGTAATCCCTTTCCACCGGAACTGACCATTCGCCCGAAACGGCGTCGTAAACTGGCACGCGGTGCAGTGGAGTTTATCCGGATTATATTGCCCGAAAGCGCAATTATATGTTTTTCCATCCTGTTTATTGCCTATGGACACGACCTGGTGGTAGATGAACCATTATGGAAGATCATCCTTTATTTTCCATTCTATTATCTGTTCTACATGGGTATCCCCGCGTTTTTGTTAACCGTAGTCTTAAAATGGGTATTTATAGGGAAATACCGCGCGCAGCAAAAGCCCATGTGGACCTGGAAGGTATGGCGCAGCGAAGCCATAACTTCCACCTATGAGGCATTGTCTATACCGTTTTTGTTAGAGTATATGCAAGGCACGCCATGGCTGCCTTTATTTATGCGTGCGTTGGGTGTAAAAACCGGCAAACGGGTTTGGATGAACACGACCGATATTACCGAGTTTGATATGGTAACCATCTGTGATGATGCAGCCCTAAATATCGATTGCGGTCCGCAAACCCATTTGTTTGAAGACAGGGTTATGAAAGTTGGCGCCATAAAAATAGGTGCCCGCAGCAGCATAGGCGCCGGCACAATTATCTTGTACGACAGCGAAGTGGGCGACGACACCAAAATTGAAGCCTTATCCTTAGTAATGAAAGGTGAAAGATTATCGCCGGGAACAGATTGGACGGGAAGCCCGGTAAAGCCATTGTAGCATTAAATCTAAAATCGTTCGTTGTGGTTTTAAAAGTCATGAACCTAAACTCAGGGAGTTAGAATTCTGTCAGCTTATTTACTGATAAAAATGGCAGATTTTAGAAAGCGAAGTAAGGTCAATACTTGGCATTTGATGAAGAACTTTATTTAAGATAAAACTTATCCTGATCCCATTTTGCCGGATTATTTATGATATAATCGGATATGCGCTGATATGATTGTTCATTGCGGATGATATGTTCATAATAGTCGCGCTGCCAGGCCGAACCAGGATAATTTAATAAATTGATCTGTTTGGTAACAGATGACTTATAACCACGTACAATTGCTCCGATATTATTTGATGGCGATCTCGGCATCTGCTGTTGCCGGGGCGAATTGCATTCGTCCTTTTCTGTTAATTGGGGCAAATGCAATTCGCGACTTATTTCCTCGGGCGAATGCAATTCGCCCCTACGATTTGCGGTATTATCATTTAATATAATTATGCCATGCATATGGTTGGGCATGATCACGAAAACATCCAATGATACATTCGGGCGCAAATCCGGCGTTTTCAACCATTCATTATAGGCAACTTGCCCCATTTCGTTCAATATCATTTCTTCGTTTAATACCTTCCCGAATAAATTCTGTCTGTCCTTTGTACAAATAGTAATGAAGTATGCTCCTGCCTGCGAATAATCATATCCTTTTAACCGGATCGATCGGCGATGATGTATTAGTGAGTTGTATGTCATTTTAATCGTTAATTGGTTGGGGCGTATCGTATACGCCCTTATAGATTATATTATTTGGGTATTAGGGGCGAATGCGATTCGCCCTTACGAACTATCCGTTGGGGCGTATCGCATACGCCCGTATATATATACGTCCCTTACGTACTATATCTCCGCCAATTCTATATTATCCCAGGTTTGTCTTTTGTAGTACCGGAACATGATCCAGTTGATGAAAAGGGCGGGTACGATCGCTATCCAGATCGCCATTTCCCAGCGCATCAAAAAATAATGACCAAAACCTATGCCGCCCACTAAAGCCAGGATCATAAGCGAGGTGATCATTCTACCGCCGCCTTGTTTGGCAACAACCGGTTTAGAAAAGGGCAGGCCCTTTACCATGAATAAAGCCATTAATAGGCCATAAATAAGACTTACCAGGAAAGCCAATATAATATCGTTTATTGCCTGCGGTCCCCAAATGATCACAATAGCAATACTTAGTACCAGGCAATAAGGTAAAAAATAGAGCGTAATGATGGCTTTATACATACCTGAAAGTATTTTTCCCGGTTCACCAATCGGGAGTGCATAATAAACCCATGAAGATTTATATTTCTCAGACATGGATATGTTCATCAAAATAGCCGATAGTATGAAAGTGCTTAAATAGATCAAAAAAACATAGGTATGGCCTGTTTGTAATTTATCCCAGCGATCTGATATGCTGTCTCCTTTGCCATTTAAAGCAAAATATATAAAGTAAATAGGCACATAAGCAAGAGATGGATACACCTTCATTTTAAATTCGCGTGTACGGGCGGCCAGTTTCCAGGTTATCCTGAAACCGGCGTTCTCCACTGGCTCGGGAGCGATAATATTTGAGAGTTTTTCTATTAGATTAAATTTCCCCGCTTTTTTAACCTGGGTGGCAATATTAGTGTTGCCATCCGAAGTAGAGATAACGGCCAGACGCCTGTTAAAGCCTGGTGCAAGCACCTTTGCCACAAACCATAACCCTGCAAGCGGCAGTGTAACGCCAATAATGGCCAACAAGCTGGTGATGGGTCCCGATCGACCTGAATGTATCAGAAGTTCGTTCAGGGCGGCTATCCATACCGGTGGCAGCAGGTACGCCCACCAATGGGTAAGCAAATTGATATGACCTAAGACAGATACATTGATCAACCTGGGGAGTAGATAATAGGTTGCGAAGATCAATACCGAAAAACCGATCTGGAAATAACTGATGATATCTTTAAAACGCTGGGGGCTGACGGCTTTCATTAGCAGCAAATAAATAATATTCACCATGAAAATGCTCAAAAACGTGGCTTCGAGTATCTGGATAAAAAAAACAGGCACGGCCAATATTCCATCAATAAAACCGACGATTACTAAAGCTGGCAGGCCTTGCAACAATGCCAGTCTAAGTACGTAAATGGTGATATGCAAAATGCGCGACACAGCAACAGTACGATCGTTAACGGGGCGCGGTAATAGTATAAACTGGTCCCGGGGATCTATCAATACAGTAGTAAAATCTGATATCAGCGTGAGCGCCATCAGCACCATAAAAATGATGAAGTAAAAGGTTTCGCCAACATAGGGCATACTGTTTAGGGTAAGTACCAGCCCGATAAAAAAGCCCATTAAAATGGTAAAGAAATTAATCATCCAGGGCGCCCTGGTGGTGGGTTTGCTGCTGGCGGCGCGGCGTGTGGCAAACATGGCCTTGGGCCTGCGGTTATCCATTAGCAGTTTTATCCGCAGTATCTCGTTAAGTTGCAGTGTGTCGACCCCTGTTTTTTCTAAAACGGGATATAAAAAAGAAACGAAGCGTAAAAATATCTTGTCCATAAATTAATCAAAAGCATTAATAATGGCGTCCGTTTCATTGGCATTATCTTCCCGGCCAGTTAATTTTGAGAAGATACGTTCCAGGGTATCGCTATGGTTTTGTTTTAATGATTCGAAGGTCCCGTCAGCAATAATTTCCCCTTTGTTGATGAGCAGTATCCTGTCTGAGACTTTCTCCACCACATCCATCATGTGCGAGCAGTAAAAAATGGTTTTTCCTTCCTGCGACAAGCGCATAATCAATTCTTTGATCATGATGACAGCATTGGCATCCAAGCCGGATAATGGCTCGTCCAGTATAATGATTTTTGGATTATGTATAATACCTGATATGAGCAATACCTTTTGTTTCATGCCTTTTGAAAAGGTGTCCATCCGGTCATCAATGTTAACGGCGAGCCCGAATGCCACCAGGAGCTTTCTTGCCCGGTCGTGCAGTACAGCTTCATCCATACCATACAGTTTGCCAATAAAATCGAGATATTCCATTGGCGTAAGCACATCATATATTTCGGCATTTTCGGGCACATAACCTACCATCTTTTTGATTTCCAGGGGATCATTCGCCATATTAATGCCATCAACAATTACTTCCCCTTCAAAATCGGGTATCAGGCCGGTTAATATTTTAACTGTGGTGGATTTCCCGGCGCCGTTGGGCCCTATGTAGCCTATCACCTGACCGGGATAAATATCAAGCGAAAGCTGCTTTAAAACCAGCTTGGAGCCATACGATTTGGAAAGATTGCGGATTTGGATAATAGGATTTTCAGCCATAAGTATTTGTTACAATTGGCGGTAAGATAAAAAAAATACAGGTAAGGTTATTGGTGCCTTGTTATTTAATTATAGACTAATTGGCATCGAATAATAATATGCCGGACCTAAGCGACGGAAAAATATAACGTTTTGGAATGATACACACATTTTTACGTTGCAAGCTTTCTTTTGACCAGGTTTTTATCGGCTATTTCAATGGCTATAATGCATAGGGTAATAAACAATACAATCCATTTATAGGTGTCTATGAAATGCAAAACTGATTTTAAAACAACAGGATCAATATAATTTAGTGAAAAATAAGCCGATACTATTCCTGCTATAAGTGTGCCTGCAATGATTATATTATATCGGAATGATTCAGCTTTTTTCTCATTAATTTGAATTTGTTTAACAATGGTTTCTGACAGGTTGCTGCCCTTTAAAGTATCAGGCTCATCGGTCAACGCAGTAAATAATAATCTATAAAGAGCTACATCTTTATCATCATCGGCAGGGTCTGTTTGCTTCCTGCTTTCTTTAAATTGCTGTTCCAGCAATCGTTGAATATCTTCTTCGCTCTGCTCTTTCATCATTAATATTTTAAATAAAGTTCCAATTTATCTTTCAATAATTTCCTCGCTCTGAATAAATAATTTTTTACTGTTCCTTCAGGCATCCCGGTTATCTCTTCAATTTCCTGGTAAGAAAATTCATTTAAATGATAAAGGGTTAATACAGTACGATAATGAACAGGTAATTTTTCAATTTGTTGCTGTATAAATGCAGAAGTATTTTTTTTAGTTAGAATACTTTCAGGGTCTTCCGTTGTTTTATGATAATTTTCAAAATCGGCTATATCGTCTGTTAGATATCTTTTCCCCGAAACTTTTTTAAGGTGGTTAATAGCTGTTCCATAGGCTATTTGCGCTATCCAGGTTGATAGTTTTGATTGAAATTTAAAGCCAGACAGATGTTTATAAACCTTTATAAAAACCTCCTGGCATAGGTCCTGTGTATCTTCATTGTTTTGTACCAGCCGGTTTATCATATAAGTCACCAGCTTTTCATATTGTTTCACCAATATTTTAAATGCCGTAATATCTCCATTTACTATGCGGGAAATTATTTCCTCTTCATTTTGCATGCGGGCGATTAGACAATATTTATCCGGCAAATGTTGCAGGGTGTGGTTGATTAAGTTGATTGAGTTGAGTCACCCACACAATCAACCATTCACTTAGTCAACCACTCACCTAATCAACCCAACCACCCCCTGCAACATTTAAAACAGCTTTCCTGTCTAATGTAGCAAATCATTTAAAAAATTAAAAATATGGGACCTATTGTCGTATTTCTGGGAACATCATTAGCTATCGTTATCATTATTATTTCAATTTTAAATCATCGCATTAAGATGCGGATGATAAAAGAAGGCCACGTTGACGAAAATTCAATTAAAATTTTAAGTCAGGAAAACGCAGGCTTTAAACTGGATACGTTAAAGTGGGGTATTATATTATTATTTGGCGGGTTGGGCCTAATATTACTGGAATATATACCATACCGCCGTTATGACTCCACACTCCCGTTTGGAATTGAAGTGGTTAGCCTGGCCCTCGGTTTCCTGGTATATTATTTTATTGCAAGGAATGATAGTAAGAATGGGTGATCAAACAGTTTAATCATTTTTACCGGAGGCTCGCGGCCAGTTGACTCACCCCGTCTGCGCTGCGCTGGACGACCCTCTCTGCTTCGCAAAGAAGGTGAAGAAAAAAGAGTGGAAAAATAAATTCCCCCTCTTTCCGGCTTGCCGGAGAGAGGGGTGACGAGCGTAGCGATGTCAGGGTGAGTAAAATCTCAGCCAGGCAATCATCACAAGAAATGCCCGTTTATAAATAAAAAGGCACAAAATTCTCATCTGCCAGTTCACAGCTTACGAGCATGGAGGTGAACAATATATTACCAAAAATATTGGCTATGGCGGTGTCAGCAGCATCGCGTCCGGTAGCTATTTTAATTAGTCCGTTTAGTGGAACCAGTTTTGTGGCATCGAACAGTATCCAGTCATCACCTATATAAGCCTCAAAGCAGGCGTGAAAATCGCCCGGCTTTAGCTGATAGGCATACCCTGTAAAATAACGTGCCGGGATAGTGAGCGCCCGGCACAGTGCAATACCTAAATGGGCAAAATCGCGGCATACGCCGGCTTGTTCGGTAACAGTGTCGTAAGCCGAGGTCTGTGCATTGCTGAAGCCGCTGCGGTATTCCACATTTTTGTTTATCCAGTTTGTAAGGGCGACTACTTTTTCAAAGGGGTTTGCGATATGCCCAAACAAGTTATTGGCAAGCCTGAAAAGCTTGTCCGACTGGCAATAACGGCTCGGATATAGGTATGGCAGTATTTGCGGATCCATTTTACCTACCATGATCTCCTCACGACCTGTATGATCCTTTATTTCGAAGGTATTATCAACAGTGGCCTTGTAAGTGATCTGGACATTGGAATTTTCGGGCACTTCCAGGCGAATGATCCTGTTCTCCCCATTCACAGAAAACAATTCCTCAACCTTTACATAGGGCTCGATAGTAAATGTTTCTTCCAGCACAGCCTGAATAGATGTTCTTAATGCATGGATATTTAATATCAGCGTCCCCGCAGAACGTACTTCATAACCCATTTCGGCGGAGACATTGAATTTCATGTTTTGGTTGATTGATTTAAGTGGTTGATTAAGTTGATTAAGTTGCTTGAGTTGATAAAGTTGAAGAAGTTTTAGTCGATTTTTAACCTAATCAACCCAATCAATCTTTCACCGGTAACTTTGCAAATGCCGTTTCCATCCAGTTTTCCGATATGTTTTCAAGCGCTGTTTTCAATTCTTCGGCCCATTGGGTCGAAATATCCTGAAGATCACTTCGCTCATACCGCTGCTCCGTCATCGAAAAGCTGTCTTTTTTATAAAGTGCAACGTCGATTGGAAAATCCACATTATTGGAACTTACCCTGGTCGAATCAAACGACAGGAATCCGGTTTTTAAAGCCAGTCTCATGCTTGAATCTTCCGTCAATGTACGGTTAAGTATCGCTTTCCCATGGCCCGAATTACCAATAACCACGTAAGGAGCGCCTTGTCCCAGTTCCACCCAGTTGCCTTCAGGATATAATAAAAACAATTTGTGTTCCTTGTCATCCTTCAATTGGCCTCCGATTATTGTGTTCAGATCGAACTTAAATCCAGCTTTTTCAAGCGACTCTTTGTCCTCCTCCGCCACCCGCTTAACCTGCTGGCCAAAAGCATTTACCGCCTTATACAGCTTGTTAAAATCCTGGCCCTCCATTATCTCCCTGAAATATACTACAGCCTTATCCCTTACAGACCTCAATCCGCTGGTCATGATAAAAAGCGAAAAATTGTCCTTTTGTTCTACAAAAATTTTCTTTTTAGATGAGGTTTCCGTTCCCGACGTGATCAATGTATCGGCTATAGCGACCAGGCCCTCTTTAACTTTAATCCCTAAACAATAAGTCATCTCAATAATATAAATCGAATTAAAACAGGAACCGCCAAAGTAATTAAATAAAATGATTCACGCATTTTTCTGTTGCAAAGTATTTGAGGGAAGATAGCTTTAAAGACCACAAGAATTTGGTGCGTCTACATGATCGACGCCAAAGGGAGAATGTTTAATTCTATAGCTACTTTACCACTTCGCTTACCAAAATGACAGGAATGATATTGGTATAATTTAAAAAATCCGCACGAATGGCGTCTCTATGCGGCCCGATTGCCGCTTGATAGTCGCTCAGGCTTTTTACATAAAATGTGCCAATAGCCATAAATGGCGATGGTTGGTTAGGAATACCGCTGGCTATCCCTTTTTCAATAGTGTACTTAACCAAATTTGATCCTAAGAACGCTGCTACCATAGGCATGTGTTTAGTTTCATAATACGCCATACTAAAGGTTTTACCTTCGGCATAAGGGTACATGATAGATACTTTAATTAAGCCTCTTTCAACAACAGCCATGTTCTGCTTTTCTTGACTGAACGCAGGAAAACAAGCAGCTAAAAGGAAAAACGTTACAATTAGTTTTAATTTCATAATTAATTCATTTAACTGGTAAAATGTTCAATTTGAGCATTATTACGCAAATATTAAAATATTGCCCTTATTCGCAAAACGTTATTTTTCTATGAAAACAATCGAAAAAACCGATTTGGAAATTTGGAATTAAGACAGCCCCGCTGGCGCAACGCGTGTCGCGTGTGCCTAAGGAACTATTTATAATAAGCCGTATCAATTAACCTAAAATGGAACACGCGACACGCGTGCACCAGCTTGGACTTTTGCCCTGCCCGGAATTCGCGCCAGATTGGGGTAGCTATCATATTCACATTCCACTAAAAATCAGGTATTTCTATCCGCATAGGAAGATTACCTGCATCTTTACGTCCTTTAATAATAATAACGTTGTTTTCAACTTCTATTTTTTTATAAATAACAAAAAAAAACGGGTTTCCCAAGGGGGCATCTTCTATAAATTTTTTAAAAACAACAGCACCATCTATTTCTAAAATCAGATTTGAGCAAACTCCCTGTTTTAGAAAATCATACTCAATAGACACATTAATTGATTTGTTATTTAAAATAAAATCTGTTTGTAAAATTTTAAAATTAGGGTTTAATCCCAGATTAATTCCTTTTTCATAAGCATAATTACAAGCTGTTGAAAGTTCCTTATTTTTCAAATTTTCAGCACATATTAGCAATATTTCATATGATCTTTTCCAGATATAATTTAATTGCTCATTTTCACTCATTACCATAAAAGCATCTATATCGAAGACATCATTGTACCAAAGATGCCCCCCATAATAATGCATATAATGTTCTTGCGCTTTAGGATGTAAAATATATGTTTGTTTAGTATTAAAATAAAGGTTAATATATTTAATCTTTTTCCCCGAGTAATGCTCATTTAACAGCCTGTTCAGCATAAGTGTCCAAGGTGAAAATTTATTATCAAGATGCAATAACTGCTCGTCACGATCTTTAAACCAAAATAAAGTACGATCAATCAAGGCTTTCATATTATGGTTTTTTAATTGGTAACCCGGTATCAAAATTTCTCGGATATGGATATGTCATTCCAGGTAATTCCCCGCTGGCGCAACGCGTGTCGCGTGTGCCTTAATGAATAAAAACCCCTGATGGCAAAGTAATTAAATAAAACGATTGGGGCGATTTTCTGTTGTAAAGTATTTGAAGGCGAGATGGCTTAAAATCGTCGAAATTAGATACCAGCCTTAGCACTATTTATCAACCTGGCCACATCAGTATGTAAATTAAATGTGTTATTAGAAAAAATATAAAAATTATTTTATTAAACACAAGATTTAGCCATCCAATAGCTGCTTCTTTTACAAAATCGGTAAGGGTTGCACGTTCCATTCTCCAAATTGCAAATCGCCCAATATAATTTAACATGCCTAACTGTACTACCATACCTGATAAAATCATGAAATTCTTAAAAGACATCAAATAAGTTAAATGGAACGTTGGCAAATGAGGGACGAATATTATACACCAAAATAAGACATCAGCAATTAGCCAATATCCTGCTTTTATGGTTTTCTTAACTAATCTAAGATAGAGCAATATATCGATAGACAAAAAGAGGGAAAGGTAAATTAATTTGTATATTATCATATTTTAATACTTTTTTATAGCCATTTTAGAAAGTAGGTAAAGGTATCTGGAAATTCATCTTTCCCCCGCTGGCACAACGCGTGTCGCGTGCGCCTTAACGAATAAAAATCCCTGATGCCAAAGTAATTAACTAAAACGATTGGGGCACTTTTCTGTTGTAAAGTATTTAAAAGCCATCTATCGGTCTTTTTGTTAGTTAGCGTGTAACTTCCTGTATCTAAAATAAATATGCTCTAAATATTTGGATATGATAAAAAAAGCAGTATCATTGTGTCTTAATGACACTATCTTTTGCCATTTAAACCAAACAAACCATTTTTATTAAATTGTTCCTTTATCCCTCGTTGAGAAAAACCACCAAAATGACCTTTAAAATGAAGAAAAACTTATCCTTTCTGTCGATCCTTTGTTTGCTGGTATGCTTGTTAAACATCAATGCATCGGCACAAAAAAAACAAAAAAGTGCAGTCCCGCAACTCGGGAAAAGTCCCGTAAAAGAAGTTATTAAAGCCATGACCCTGGAAGAGAAAGCCAGGTTAGTGGTCGGGATGGGCTTTAAAATGCCCGGAATGCCGCCCCCGACTCCCAAACAGATGAAGGAGGGTATAAACATTGGCGGCTTTAAACTGCCGCCATCTGATCCGGATGCCTACAATGTGCCCGAGAAGGTGGCCGGAGCCGCCGGACGGACACATGCCATAACCCGTTTGGGGATTCCATCCATCACTGTGTCTGACGGACCTGCAGGTATCAGGATCGATCCGATCAGGAATAAAGACAGTTCAAAAACCTACTACGCCACTGCGTTTCCTGTTGGTACTTTGCTGGCCTCATCATGGGATCCGGCGCTGGTGCACCGGGTTGGTGCAGCTTTCGGTAGTGAAGTACACGAATATGGCGCCGATATTTTATTAGGCCCGGGCGTTAATATTCACCGCAACCCGCTTGGTGGTCGTAATTTTGAATATTATTCAGAAGATCCACTTATAACCGGCCGTATCGCAGCAGCTATGATCAACGGTATCCAATCGCAAGGCGTAGGCACATCCATCAAACATTTTGCAGCCAACAACCAGGAGACAAATCGCAATAGCGTAAACACCATTGTGAGTGAAAGGGCCATGCGCGAGATCTACCTCAAAGGCTTCGAGATCGCTGTAAAAACAGCACAGCCCTGGACAGTAATGTCGTCCTACAACAAATTGAACGGAACGTATACATCAGAACGATACGACCTGTTAACCACCATATTGAAAAAGGAGTGGGGCTTTAAAGGCTTTGTTATGACCGACTGGTTTGGCGGTCATGATGCAGTTGCCCAGGCCAAAGCCGGCAACGATCTGTTGATGCCGGGTGGCCCGCCACAATCGCAGGCTATTGTTGAAGCCGTGAAAAATGGCAAGCTAAGTGAAAAGCAATTGGATGCCAATGTCGAGCGGATATTAAACATCTTACTGAAATCCCCGGAGTTCAAGAAATATAAATACTCAGGCGCCCCCGATCTTAAAAAGGATGCCGCGGTTTCCCGTTCTGCAGCCGCACAGGGAATGGTGTTATTAAAGGATGATGACAATGCATTGCCACTGACTAAAGCTAAGAATATAGCGCTTTTTGGTAATACTTCATATGATCTGATCGCCGGTGGTACCGGCAGTGGTGATGTAAACAAAGCTTATACCATTTCGCTGATACAGGGCCTGACCAATGGTGGTTATGTTGTGAACGAGAGCCTGAAGAATACATATGAAACGTATCTGAACGATGCAAAAGCCAAACAGCCAAAGCGCCGGTCGTTTTTTGAACCGGCGCCGCCGATACCTCAAATGGAAGTAAAAGCTGAATTGCTCGCTGCCGAAGCCGCGGGTGCGGATGCAGCTGTTCTCACCATTGGCAGAAATGCCGGTGAAGGCGCTGACCGTAAATTGGATAATGACTTTTATCTTTCGGCAGACGAAAAAACGCTGGTTAAAAATATTTCAGATGCTTTCCATGCTAAAGGCAAAAAACTAATTGTAGTATTGAATATAGGCGGTGTAATTGAAGTAGCAAGCTGGAGAGACCAGGCCGATGGCATATTGCTTGCCTGGCAGCCGGGCTTAGAGGCCGGTAATGCTATTACCGACGTGTTAAGCGGCAAAGTAAACCCTTCAGGCAAGCTGGCCACTACCTTCCCGGTTGATTACCCGGATGTGCCGTCTGCTAAGAATTTTCCAGGCAAGGACCTTCCAATGGCTCCCGGCGAGGCTGAAGGTCCAATGCGGAGCAAGCCGTCTGAAGTAACCTACGAAGAAGGGATTTATGTGGGCTATCGTTATTACAACACCTTCGATGTGAAAACTGCTTATGAGTTTGGTTATGGCCTTTCCTACACGCATTTTAAATACAGCGACCTTAAATTAAGCTCAAAAACATTTAATGGTTCGGTTACTGCCACTGTGACTGTTACCAACACCGGCGACGTTGCGGGCAAAGAAGTAGCGGAAGTTTATGTTAGTGCGCCACAGCTAAGCCTTCCTAAGCCTGCAGAAGAGTTAAAAGCATTCGGCAAGACCAAAGTTTTGCAACCAAAGGAATCGCAAACCATCAGTTTCACCCTGACAGCTAAAGACCTGGCATCTTTTGATTCTGCAAGATCGGCATGGGTTGCTGAAGCCGGAACTTATACAGTAAAAGTGGGTGCTTCCTCAACTGATATTAAGCGCACAGAGAAATTTAAACTGGCACAAAATATTATTACCGAAAAAGTTCACACAGTACTGCAACCACAAGTACATATCGCCGAGCTAAAGAAATAATAATAACTTTTCACAGCACACATTAACTGATCTCTATATCTACCCCGGTCGTCATTAGGCGACCGGGTTTTTTATTGATATATATGGCTGAGTTCAATTGGTAATAGCCTATCTGCGGTAATTGCGATAGCACATTCCGATTTGTCATGCTGAGGAACGAAGCATCTGATAGCGAATTTCTATTTCGACTGATATTTCTTATTTTAAGCCAATAATAGTGGTTGTGCTGATGCAATTTTCTAATAATCGGACTAATAAACCCTTGCCACCTAAAAAATATTTTATAACCCGTGCAACCAAATGGCTTAACTTTTCATCTTACCTTTAAATGATGTTTTTGGAGAACAAGTACACAATTGAGGATTTGATACAACGATGCAGGGCTGGCGAACGAAAGGCACAGGAACTGTTGTATAAACAATTTGCCTCAAAAATGCTGGGCGTTTGCATGCGCTACGCAACCGATAGGATGGAGGCTGAGGATATGCTGCAGAACGGTTTTATACAAGTTTTTCAAAAGATGAATGATTTTCGCGGTGATGGCTCATTTGAAGGATGGGTGAGGCGGATAATGGTGCATAGTTCGATAGGGTATTATCGAAAGCATCATAAAATGTTGCAAATGGTGGATATGGAGAGCGAAGGAATTGAACAATCGGTAAATCCCGTGGCGGTGGCAAATCTGGATGCAAAAGACCTGATGGTTTTGATACAAAGGCTTTCGCCAGGTTACAGGATGGTATTTAACCTTTATGCTATTGAAGGTTATTCGCACAGAGAAATAGGAGAAATAATGGGAATATCAGAAGGCGCTTCAAAGTCGCAGCTATCAAGGGCGCGCACCATATTAAAAGAACAAATTGTAAAAGCGGAAGGAAAAAGGTATGAAAATGCAGGATAAGGAATTTGATGATCTGTTCAGGTCGAAACTGGATAATTTTGAAATAGAACCAACGGCACAGGTTTGGACCAATATTGACGCTACATTGGCTGCAAAGGAGCGTAAAAAAAGCATTTTCCCTATCCTGAGGATCGCGGCGAGTGTAATTATATTGATCACTGCCGGGATATTATTTATTCCTAAAAAGGAAAATGTCACTCTTGTCCGTCCCCGTAAAAATCAACTGGTTAATAGCCCGGCGGTACCTGCTGCCGTAAAACATGATAGCGATGTGCCGGTGAATACTCAGGTAACAAAGGAACCGCAGCCCGAAAATACGACCAAAAGAAATCGCTTTGCTGTTGTACAACATCCTGCTAAGAAAACTGAAACACCTGCTAAACCCGCCGAACAAACGGCTCTGGTGCCTGATAATACCGTGCCTGTGAAATCGGATGAGCAACCTGTATTAGCTGCGGTAACACAAAAACCGGCTGACATTTCGCAGCCTGTTGTCCCGGGTAGCGAAACTCCGCTCGCAGTAAAGCAACTCAATACTGATGAACCCAATAATATTAAACAATCTGTTTTAGCGGCCGTGCAAACGCCTGCTGTCACAAAGACTTACCCTACTGTAAAAAGGCGTGGCATCCGCAACATGGGCGACCTGGTGAACCTGGTAGTGGCCAGGGTGGACAAGCGCAAGGATAAGGTGATAGAATTTACCGATACCGATGATGACGAGTCGACAATTACTGCTGTAAACATGGGGCCCATTAAGATCAAAAAAGAAAAATAATAATTCAATCTAATACACAACATATATGAAACGTTTACTAATAACCGCCTTAATATGCGCGGCTTCCAGCGGTGTGTTTGCACAGGACGCAAAAACCGACTCCGGGAAAAATACCAGCGATACCTCAAAATCTAATACCGGCAAAGGATACCATATTAGCCTGGGCTTTGGGGATAATTACAATAATAAAAACGACTCTTCGATCACTAAATCCGCACATATTTATCCAAAGGGATCGTTTGGGCTGACCTTTTCGAGGTTCGACCTCGGTTTGGCTACGCTGATAGATAACGGCAGCTTTACTTTATCACCGCAGAACCAATTCCTGAATTACCGGTCGTGGAAAACCAGTAACGTGGGCTTTGATGTGATCCAGATGGGGGTGAGGTTTAGTGATGGGTTTAAAGTTTACTTGTCGGGAGGCTTCGACTGGACGCTCATCCGCCTGCGCGAAAACGTGACCATCCTGCCCGATCAGCCGGTGCTTACCGCCCGCCAGGACAATATCCAGTACAGCAAAAACCGCCTTTCATCGAGCTACCTGCGCATCCCGCTGTCATTTGATTTTCGCACAAAAGAAAACGACCGTGGCGACAGGTTCCACTTCGTAATAGGGCCCGATGCAGGTATACTGCTCAACGGGCGTGTGAAGCAGATCAGCAAAGAAAACGGCAAGCAAAAGATAGACGACGATTACCATTTTACCAAAGTACGTTACGGGGGATTTGTACGCGTAGGCTACGGCGGCTGGGGACTATTCGCTAAATACTATGTAAATGATATGTTCGAGAACAGCCCCGCACAACAAGGCTTGAAGAATTTCTCGTTCGGGCTGACGTTTGGATTCTAAGATGTGTGAACTAAGATTTTTAGGATTGAAGGATTCCCATGATGTTTAATCTTATAATCCTCCCATCCTAAAAATCTTAGTTATCTTTGCCTTAATGTCCACACCCTTTTTACAGGCAACTTCATTAAGTAAGATATACCCCGGTCCCTTAGGCGCCGGACTTAAAACAACGGATCTTACCATCCAGCAGGGCCAGGTTACGGCCATCATTGGGGCCAGCGGAAGCGGCAAAAGCACATTGCTTAGCCTGCTCTACGGCTTGATAACGCCCGACAGCGGCGAGGTCCATTTTAAAGGAGAACGTGTTTGGGGGCCGGAGGTTAAACTGATACCCGGTCACGATGCTATGAAAATGGTTACCCAGGCCGAGGACGACCTCAACCTGTTTGCCAAAGTGTGGGATAACGTAGCCTCCTTAATGCCCAATACAGATCTGAAAGAAAAACGGGAACGCTCCGAAAAAGTGTTGGAGCAATTGCACATGCTGCACTTGGCCGATAAACGGGTAGTAGAACTTAGCGGCGGCGAAAAGCAACGCGTAGCCATAGCCCGTGCACTGGTTACCCGACCCGAAGTGCTTTTACTGGACGAACCATTTAACCAGGTGGATACCTCTTTCCGGGATGGCCTGCAGGAAGACATCAGGCAGATCGTAAAGGATACCGGACTTACCGTGGTGATGGTATCGCACGATCCGGCCGAAGTATTGTCCATGGCCGATATGATGCTGGTATTGAAGGACGGTGAAATAATTGAATCAGGGCACCCCAAAAAGATATACAACGATCCCCAGTATTTATACACCGCACGGCTGCTCACCAACTGCAACGTGCTCACCGTAAGCGAAGCCAGCGAATGCGGCATATCCGCGCGGAAAGAGCACGTGATGCTATACCCCGAATGGGCCGAAACCACCAAAAGCTGGACCCGCAAAAAATGGACGGTAAAACAAGTACTGTTCAAAGGATTTTACGAAGAACTGCTCCTCGAATACAACGGCGTATCCCTCCGCATCCTCAACGGCCAGGCGGGCAAGTACATCGAAGGCGATAAGGTGAATGTGAAGATACTGCGGCATTTGGAATATTAGGGGAAGTCTGAAGTCGGAATGCCTCTCCACCCA
The DNA here is from genome assembly GCA_025355225.1 of Bacteroidota bacterium. Classification (GTDB taxonomy): domain Bacteria; phylum Bacteroidota; class Bacteroidia; order Sphingobacteriales; family Sphingobacteriaceae; genus Mucilaginibacter. The sequence continues at coordinate 3,582 of JANYAB010000771.1, read as the reverse complement.
ACCATTTCTTGTTCACGTTCACCACCACGCTGAACAAAAATAAACATCAGTAAACACCTCATTATAAATTATTTACAAATTAGGTCATTTAAGCCTGGTGCTGATAATCAGCACTTTAAAATTCGGCACTTTGTGACAAAATCGTGTCACCTTACAGTTCAGCAGCCCTGCACCAGCAATTTATTGCCCTCAGTTTTAAAAAAATCTTATTAATTTTAATTATTACTATCGGACACTGCCGCACAAAACGATTTACAACAAATTAATGCACAACGCCTAATATCATTTATAAATGAAATTCAGGTTCGAAGACTTTTTAAAAAATATTATACCGGGGATGATCCTGCTTGCCGGTATCAGCCTGTTCATCATTGGCGATCCTGCGCAGTTAATGCAGTCGCAAAACGAGGTACGTAGCTGGGTAAAAGAGTTTTCCGAATTGATCCTGCTCTTATTCCTCGTTTTAAGTTATCTCATCGGGTATATCAACGATGGCTTAAGCAGCTGGCTCGAGTATTACTGCATCTATTACTTTTTCGGGACGCCCGCGCTACGGCTGCTCAGGGGCAGGGGGAAACGGATCTCGCTGGTGATCTATGCCGATATTTTAAAACATATACAGGCAAAACAGGCATTGAGTGACGACGCAATAAAAATAAGCGACGGCCCCTGGTTCTACTACAGAAGCTTCTGGACGTCCAAAGACCGGGCAAATGTGCTTTTCAAACATGCCAACAACCTTAAAGATTCGAACCCGCAAATCGAAATAGCCGAAAAAATAAAAGACTACTATTATGCCTATATTTTTTCGCGCAACCTCTTTTTCAGCGCACTATTTTCGTCCATACTCATCATCATAACATTTCACGCCACCCTATCCTGGAAAGTGCTGGTCACCTTAATCCTAACCATCATTTTCTTAGGCATCCGCCGCCGCGACAGAGCCTACTATTATTCACGAAATATATTACTGGCCTGTAAGTATTGATTAGTTTCCCCCGGTGTGTCATTGCAGGAAGCCAGCCTTGGGCTAAAGTCGGGGAGGGCGACGAAGCAATCTCCACAGGACAGGTCAGCTGTGCACGTTGCCTTTTGTCTGAACCATGATTAAGCGGATTAAACTGATTTTGCGGATGCCTATCTGAAACTGAATTTTATAGTTCCTCGTTTATTTGCTTTTTTTTTTTTTTGATAAAACGTTTATATGTCGGTGGCACTCAATAATACACAATTGGAAATCCTGAAATTATTCAGGAACGACCAGCCCGAAGAAGAACTTCAGGAGATCAGGTCGTTGCTAATTGCTTATCTCGCCAATAAGGTAACTTCCGAAGCTGATAAAGCCTTTCACGAAAAGGGGTATACCACCGCCATTTTTGAAGAGTGGAAACAAGAGCACTTCCGGAAATAAATAGCAAATGACGGTTATTTGGTGTATTTATGATTTTTTCTTCCGTCAACAGAACAGCTTCGGGCGAAATTGTCTGAACCAGGATTTTTCACATAATTATTTGTTTTTTAACGGTGTTCAATAGGGCTACGCCGTTTTTAGGATTAAAAGATTGAATGATTGTTTTTTAGAGTCAGCAGAGCAGCTTCGGGTGAAATGGTCTGAACACGATTTTTCACAAATTATCTGTTTTTTAACGGTGTTCAAGAGGGCTGCGCCGTTAAACAGATTAAAAAGATTTCCATGATGATTTTTAATGTCAGCAGACAAGCTTCGGCCAGTTGTCTGAACCAGGATTCATAGGATTAAAAGATTGAATGATTATTTTTTTCTTCCGTCAGCAGAACAGCTTCGGCCAAAATCAGGTAAAACAATGGTGGCCCTGAGCGCGGGAAGGGCATAGCAAATTTTGCCAAGCCAAGGCCCGGAGCGGCAAGAAAGGGCAATAGTTTGCAGCCCAGGTTTTGCCAGATTTCCAGCGTAAAGGCCTCGTGCGGCAAAGAAGCATTTCTGATGACAAGCGCTTTTGGTTACTTTTGGCGCCCCAAAAGTGACTAGCCCCCGCGGCAATGAGCGGTACAATGATCAATTTCAGCAAAATCTCCATCCTGCCCTCACTGCAAAAATCCCTATAACCAAACATTAAAAAGCAAATTATATTGCAAATACTAATTTTTTTAGCTAACTTAGCAGTTCAGATCATTCCGGTCTGGAACAATTCATTAAGCATTCTAACATCAATTTCCCCGGGTTTCCCGGATACCCTTATTTGAATTTTTATACAACTCTTTCATGCCACCCGCCGGTTAAAGAAATCTTTTTTTACGCTGCCGGCCAGGCATTCTATCATATAATTAATTATTTGTGAAAATAGTTAAAATTGCTCTTTGACATTTTAGTTTACAGGGGCGGGGGCAAGGCGGGGGTGTTGCACCGTTTACCCCACCCCTAAACATTTCCTCCTTGTCGTGCTGAGCATGGCGAAGCATCTTCTACAATACCGGCGTGGGTATGCGGCGTCCCGATAGCTATCGGGATATCAAAGCCGGGCGTACCCATCACTTCAGGCTATTCAGGTTGACCTTATTTAATGCTGATCGTTGGCGGCGGTGGCTGCCCGTTTCTATAAAGCGGCATCGTAATGGCCGACCGGTGCTCCACGTTGCCGATTGGAGAAATTGCGATGATCCCCTTTTTCCGGGCGGCAACTATTATAGCAATTGGTATGCTCACCGACTTGAATTCCTCGCCTTTCGAGTCCAGTGAATTGATATTTGCAGTCAAATAAAAGCTGGAGGCCATTACGGCGGGACTATCCGCCGTTAATGCGGTATCGCCCGATGCGAAGTTATATGAAATGTTTTGACCTGGTATATGCACATGGACAAACTTGATTTGATCAGGTTTAAGAATAAACGGGATGCTGTCCGTATCGAAGTCCACGCCAAAGCCGGTACCATCCGCGGTTTTACCCAGCCTGTAGCCAACGCTTAAAACCACCCCGGCTTTATTTCCGGTGTTCATAAAAATCACCCGCAAATCGGCATCGTAAATACCCTGGGCATTTTCGTTCAGTGCGGGTATCTCAACAAAGCGTGCCAGCATCTCGTCCCTTACATAGAGGTTGCTGTAGTAATAGGTGAGGGCCGAAAAACTCAAAGCAATAACTGAGATGGTTACGCCGGTCCAATCTTTAATAGAAAATGTTTTTTTCCTGGTTACATTCATCAGCTATAAGGTTTTAGCGTACTAAAGCTATTGACTATCAATCGGATTTAGAACATCTAAAAATAAAAACAGTATTTCTGCTATGGTTTGGGTAGGAAGCGTTGGTTAAAGCCGGCGGAAATAATCAACACATTCTTTGACATTTTATTTGCCGGGGCGGGAGCAAAGCAGGCGGGCGTTGCACCGTTTACCCCAACCCGAACCCACCACACACGGATGCCGGGCTTTCCGCTCATACTGCACAAAAGGCATTAGCCACATGGCCGGTATCCCAATGTCGTTAAGTTAAGGAAATGTTGAAAGAACACCACAGTTAGAACCGGGGTTTATTCCAGTTCTTTATGGTTACGAATCAAAAAACTGTGGTATGTCAGCAAACTTAAAAATCATTTCAGATTTACGGA
>JANYAB010000770.1 GCA_025355225.1 Bacteroidota bacterium | reverse complement strand
GTAAACAAACCTGAAAGATAGCTCAGTAGCATTTTTTTCCCGTTCAATTCCTTCTCCTGCTGTATTAGTTCAATTATATTCTGATGCGGCAGCAGATCGATATAAATAAACTCACCGGGCCGCCAATATGATGAAATCTGCAAAATAGCGGGGCCGCTTAATCCCCAATGGGTAAACAATATATTCTCTTCAAAGCTTATCCGGTCATTCCAAACACGGCAAAACAAGCTGTTGCCCGATAATTGTTCATACCATCCCTGATCCTTGCCTGTTATAGTAAGCGGCACCAGCGCAGGCGCAGTTTCCGTAAGCTTCATATCGAATTTCCTGGCGGTTCGCAAGCCTAAATCCGTTGCTCCAAGCTTCTGTACAGGTAAACCGCCTGCCGCCATTACTACTTTCCCTGTTATTAAACTTTCTTCCCTGCCGTTCCTTTCAACCAAAATGGCAAAACCCTCATCCACTTTCTCTACACTTTTTACTTCAGCATTGCACCATATCTCCTGCCCCATATCAGCGCATAGATCAGTGAATACCTGCACCACATCTTTTGCCTTATCACTTACCGGGAAAAGCTGCCCCAATGTTTTTTCCTTACCGATTATACCATACGCTTCAAAAAAGCTGACTGTATCCTCCACAGTCCATTGGGCAAATGCCGACTTGCAGAAATGCTCGTTCTCCGAGATAAATTGCTGTTCTGACGAGTACAGATTAGTATAATTACATCTTCCGCCGCCGCTGATCAATATCTTGGCACCGGGCCGGTCATTCTTTTCAAGTATCAATGTACGTTTACCTAAAAACCCTGCCTGTACGGCACACATGAGGCCGCAGGCACCTGCACCTATAATTATTGCATCAAAGTCTGTTTGTTTTGTTAATTTTGTACTCATGGACGGGGTTTCGCAAATATCAGAATTTGGAAAGATACTCATCTTTTTAATTACAGGGATTTTAATGGTCGGCTTTGCCTTTTTTGTTACGCGCATGTTGTCGCCAAATAACCCCAATCCGGAGAAGCTTACTTCCTACGAATGTGGTGAAGAACCCACCGGCAGCGCATGGATGCCTTTTAATACCCGATTCTATGTAATTGCACTTATTTTTCTTTTGTTTGACGTCGAAATGGTATTTATTCTGCCCTGGGCAACCGTGTTCGGCAATCATGATATCATCGGCGTCGATAAGCGCTGGGGATGGCTCTCGCTAATGGAAATGTTTATCTTTTTAGGCATATTGATTTTAGGATTAGCCTACGTTTGGCGCAAAGGCGACCTCGACTGGATAAAACCCGATCCCATCAAGCCAACAGTTGATACGCAAATACCTTCCTCATTGTATGATACGCTAAACAAGCAGCAAAGCGCCTATACAGTAAAAGAATTTACTTTAGAAACTGCGCCTGAACCTATTGTCACTGAAACTACCGCTCCTACCACTATAAGAAAACCCATGTTTAAACCAACATTTAAAAAGCCGGGCAATGAATCCTGAAAGCATGAATGAAAGCGGCGGTGTAGTAATCACCAAAATGAACGACTTGCTTAACTGGGCCAGGCTATCGTCTATATGGCCCTTAAGTTTTGGTATTGCCTGCTGCGCGATAGAATTGATGGGGTCTTTTGCTTCCACTTATGACATGGACCGTTTTGGGGTTTTCCCCCGCCCATCGGCCCGGCAGGCTGATGTGATCATTATTGCAGGTACTGTTACCTTTAAAATGGCCGAACGCATCAAGCGCCTGTATGAGCAAATGCCCGAACCCAAGTATGTGATCTCCATGGGTTCGTGCTCCAACTGCGGCGGTCCTTACTGGCAGCATGGCTATCACGTGGTAAAAGGCGTCGACCGGGTTATCCCTGTGGATATTTACGTGCAAGGTTGTCCGCCGCGCCCCGAGGCGCTGATTGGTGCTATATTAGAATTGCAACAAAAAATTGAAGGAGAGCGTTTGTTTGGAATTGGGAAGTTGGAAAGCCCTAAAGCTATTTAATTTATTGCACCGCTATAAAATCGTATATTTAATACCCCAAACTTAATGCGGAAGACCAATATTCAGCCATGAACAAAAAATTGTCCTATTTTATACTTTTGTTTAGCTTTCTTGCTTATGCAGCTAACGCTCAATCCGTCAATCCCAAAATAGACCTCTTTCCGAAAGGCACAATTTTATATGGCAATATCCCCTACGCCAACGATACCCTTAAAAAACATTTGTTGGATGTTTATCTGCCACCCACAGGCAAAAGTAATTATCCTGTCGTCATTTGGGTACACGGCGGCGCCTGGATGCTGAATGATAAGTACGCCGATATGGATTACATGAGGAATACTGTAAGGGGATTCATCGACAGCGGATATGCGGTAGTTTCTATTGATTACCGGCATTGCACCACCGCGGTATTTCCGGCCCAGATACAAGATTGCAACCAGGCCATTGAGTTTTTATATCAAAACGCAGATAAATACAAATTAGACAGAAACAAGTTCTCTGTAATAGGCTTCTCGGCTGGCGGGCATTTAGCCTCTCTACTGGCCTTATCAAGTAATAATAATGTCAAAGCTTTTTATACAGACGGTAAAAAAACCCATTTTAAAATAAAGTTAGTATTGGATTTTTATGGCCCATCTGATTTTTTATCGCTTAAAGGTACCGACACAAAAGACCCACGTAACCCGGTTACCTTGTTATTAGGCGCCACGGTAGCAGATCGTCCTGATCTGGCAAAAAAGGCAAGCCCAATTACTTATGTCGATAAAAATGACCCTCCGTTCCTGATAGTGCAGGGGGAAAAGGATGAGTCGGTAAACCCCGACCAATCAAGATCATTAAGTTCGCGATTAACAGCGGAAGGAGTAAAAAACGAATTGATAATAGTACCAGGAGCACCACACTATGGGGTAATGTTCGATACTGAAAATATCAGGGAAAAGATATTCTTTTTCTTAAACAGTTATTTGAAATGAGCAGTTACATGGACGACTTATGAACTCTTTTATGCTCTTTAACTATATCTTTTAAAAGCGACTGCAGGATTACCGCGTTCCACTCGATCGAAAAAACACAACATTTGTATTGCTTGGGGTTATCAATATGGTGTATCATGAAATAATTCTGATAACTTTTAACAGCAATTTCGTTCCATAACAATTTACTGTTATTATTATCCCAGCCAATACCGTCTGCGTAGAACGTTACTCCGGCCAAATCAAACAATTGCTGTATATTATACAATTCGGTATAATAACTAAGTTGATTTACCAGGTAAAAGTCCCATAAATAATGCAACAGTTCGGCCCATACCTTGTAATAGGTCTTCCGTTTTATGCCATAGTAACTGTTCAGCTTTATCCTGAATATTTTGTTATTGAAATCCTTGGTCTCAATAAAATATTGACGACCAAATGCAAATTTACAACTGTAAAAATCCTGCACGCCGAAACGGAATGCTGATATATTTTCAACAGGAATAAATACCTTAGCGTTAAAGCTCAGGGGCTTCTCGATGGTCAATCCCGCATCAGCGAACACCATTCGCTTTATGACCCTTTTGGGGATCAGTCCGGGTATTTCAATAATGTTTGAGGGGTCGGTCATTTAACTCCTAAAAATAAATAAAACATTTTCTAAAAATCAAAAATGTTTATAAGTTTTTTATTGTTGAAAACTTAATATTATTTCATAGAACTAACTATTCTAAAATATTAAAATAAATTGCAATGTATTAATTATCAATTAGATAAGTTAATCATATAAAAATAAAAACCAGCGGTAAGGAAGCTATAAAAAATTTA
>JANYAB010000766.1 GCA_025355225.1 Bacteroidota bacterium | reverse complement strand
TTTAATTAACGTGAAAGTAATAGTTTCTTTATCCTTAATTCTTCTGCTTTCGGCTTGTGGCGACAAAAAATCAAAAGATAAAATAGTAGTAGAACCTGTGGAGCGGGTAAGTACAACGGTAACAACCAATAAAAAAATTATAGGATTATGTATTTAGTTCGCAAAGCATTTATCTGAATTAACATATTGATAATGAGCAATTTATTTAGTATATTTAAGCTAAATAAGTCAATATGTTTAACGGAATAAGTATCAACGAATTTAGAGAAAAGTTTAAAACAGAGCAGGATTGCCTCCAATATATTTTGGATAAGAAGTTGGCCAGTGGATATTCTTGCTTGAAATGCCAAGGCAATCAGTATTGCAAAGGCAGGGAGTGGCATTATCTGCGTTGTAGGAAATGCGGTTATGATGCATCGGCAACGGCCGGGACATTGTTTCATAAGTGTAAGTTAGGCTTGCTGAAGGCATTTGAGATCGCCTTCCGTGTTTCGGTTCGGAAAAAAGGTATGTCAAGCTGTGAACTGTCTAAAGAATTTGGCTGTCAGCAGCGCAGTGCCTGGCTTTGGAAAGCGAAAATACAGGAAGCGATGAAAAGCAGCGGCAAGCACGCTTTATCAGGCGACGTAGAGGTGGATGAGTTCTTGGTAGGAGGGTTTTCGGTGGGTGAACCCGGCAGAACCCACGGCAGCAAGTCGCTGGTTGTATTGGCCATTGAGAAAGTAAAGGATAAGAATGATAAAATAACGATTGGAAGGGCTTATTGCCGGGTAGTAGATGACGCATCAGCCGATAGCCTCAAAAAAATATTTGATGAGCATATCGCTCCCCAGGCTTCGGTAAAAACAGACGAATGGCGCGGATACTGGCCGTTAAGCAAGGATTGGAACATAACAAAGGAAAAAAGTAATAAAGGAGCAGGTTTTCCAAAACTACATATCCATATTATGAATATCAAGGGTTGGCTAAGAGGTGTGCACCACAAATGTGAAGCGCACCGACTGCAACAATATTTGGATGAATACCATTTCCGTTTTAACAGAAGAGGGTTTATGGACTCAATTTTTGATAAACTTATTACCAAAATGACCGAGACTAAGCCAATGAATTACAAAATGATCAAATGCGAACTAAATACATGATCCTATTAATTTATTTAGCGCCGTTTTGTCTGCCAGCTAATATGAACGCGATCCCGCTAAATCCTAATGACTCAAATACGCTTGTCCATTCGTTGCCATGATCGGTGTATGGATAGGCTATTCCGCGCGGTATATGAAGCATGATGAACCATAGAAAGATCATTAAACTCAGTAAAAATGCAGCCAGGCGGGCTTTAATGTTCAAGACGATAGCCAATCCTGAAAGTATAAGCGCCACTCCGGCCAAATAAGTCCAGAATAAGTGTCCGGGTATCCAGTCAGGTACTAACGTAGCTACAAAGGTTTTGTACATAAAATGCTCTATACCGAAAACGATTATAGTGGTACAAAAAAAGTATTTACCCATTGGGATCAGCTTTTCGGCTTGCTTTATCAAGCCCGGAGCATTCGTATCCTTTGGAAAAGAACCCGCAACGATAAAAGAACCGCCGCTTAGCACAAGCATTTTAAAAGCGTTGCCCCAGGCACCCAAAAACTGGGGATTGATGTTGGCGTAATAGGGAATATGAAGAAGCAAAAGGAACAGGAGAAATATAACTCCCATAATAATTGATACTGAGCGGGCTTTTATTTCGAAGATGACAGCTAAGCACGCCATGATAAGGGCTATGCTGATAATCCAGGTCCATATTAACCGGCCAGGCAACCATGCCGGATATGCATACGGAAGTATTACTGGCCTGAAGTCGGCAACAATCAGTTGCTGAACCGCTATAGCCATAAGCATAATTGCAAAGAAAAAACGCCAGATTTTGTTGTAGTTTTCCATGAAGAAGGCTTTGATTGGTGATTTAAAGATAAAGAAATCTTTGTTTTATAAAATAATATTCCTTTTTATGTATTATTGCAACAATTAAAGGTGATGGTGATCCACCTATTTGAACCGTCCCGTACATATACGGGTCTGATGGCGCCTGCGAAATAAAGTTTTGATCTTTTTTATTTCATAGGTATGAGGCGCTATAATTATTCAAGAGTATCTACTTCCCTGCATTTTCCGCTATTAAAAATCATATTTTCAATGCTATTGATCATTAGAATTTAATTAATTTATTCATGAGAATTTTACTCTTAATATTTATAGGCGGCGGTTCGGGCAGCCTGATGCGTTACCTGCTTAGCCGCTGGATAACCGGAATGGTCGTTTCTGCCTTTCCATACGGAACTTTTATTGTAAATATCATAGGATGTTTCCTTATTGGTTTCATTATGTTTTATACTGAACGTTTTGGCAGTCAGTCTATACAATGGCGATTATTTTTGGTAACCGGCCTGTGCGGGGGTTTTACTACTTTTTCTTCCTTTTCATTTGAGAATGTTCAGTTAATAAACGACCACCGGATATTTGTCTTTTTATTATATACCATTTGCAGTGTTGCGCTGGGTATTTTTGCCACCTATTTTGGAATAGTAGTTGCACGTATTGTTTAACGTTTACGAACATGAAATACGATAAAATTCTTCTTTT
>JANYAB010000696.1 GCA_025355225.1 Bacteroidota bacterium | reverse complement strand
GGTGCATTTATACCGCTTCCTCAATTTTTCTTCCTTGCGGAATACGCGGCCGTTCTTTAATTTGAATAGTGCATTCATTGGTATTTTTTCTACGGTAAGATGCGCGGCAGGTTTTGGTGCATCATAAAGACGCAGGGATTTATACAGATGCAGGTCGGTGCAGCTTGATGCCGCCGGATTATCCAGATAACGGACAATGGCATGTTTTACATCTGCGGGAAAAATCTCTTTTTCAAAAAATGGCTGCATCATTTTTTTGAAATTGTATTTCCACTCGGTGCCGTGCGGCTTGGCTTTGTGTTTATGCTCGTTCCAGGTATGCAGGTGAGCAAACTCATGCACAGTGGTCACCAAAAATGCATAAACGTTTAGATCGTAATTAACGGAGATGCGGTGCCCTTTTCCGGAATGTGGCGGACGATAATCGCCAAATTTGCTGTTCCGGTTGCGGGAAATTTTAAACTCACACTTAAAGTAGTCGATCCAGCGGGCTATCAGCGGTGCAGCCTCGGGTGGAAGATACCTTTCTAATACTTTTACTTTATCCAATTTTACCTCTGGTACAAAGATAGGCGTTTAGCCGGAAAGCCGAAAATTAAGCTGAAAGCAAAAAGCTTTTATTCGTAATGACTAATAATGAAAACGTATTTGTGCGATAGTAATTTTCCCTTCTTCCACTTGATATACTAATCGATGCTCCTCATTGATTCTGCGCGACCACCAACCTGTATAATCGTATTTTAATGCTTCAGGTTTTCCTATCCCTTCAAAAGGAGTTTCTGATATAGATTGAACAAGTTTGCTAATGCGTTGCTGTATGCTCTTATTTCCGGATTTTTTCCAATACAGCAGATCTGCTTGTGCTCTGGGAAGGTAAACAACCTTTATTTCCAAAGGTCTTCCAGTTTAATTTCAATACCTTCTCCTTTTTTTGCTTCAGCCATAGCTGTATTTAACCACTCTTTGTTTGCTTCGGTTGAAAGCAGGTATTCTGTAGCATCAGATGGGGGCTCATTTTCATATGGAACCTTAAAACCGTCTAAGATTACTTGCAAAGCTCTTAGCTGCGCTTCATTTTCTGGATGAATAATGATTGTTCCCATAAATCAAATTTAAGTTTAAAAAAGAAAAAAAGCAAGCTTAATATAGTTCCCCATTCTATTAGGTGTTTATTATAATTGCTTAAATCGCAAAGATTTGCCTATTTTAAAAATGATAAATCCGACACGTTTACCTTAAAAGATGATAGGTGATAAAACTTGCCAAGTAAGCCAACACCGTCATATAAGCGAACTGTGAGGCCGGCCAGCGCCAGTCTTTGGTTTCACGATAAACAACAGCTACCGTGCTGGCACACTGCATAGCAAAAGCGTAAAACATCATTAGTGAGAATGCTACTGCTACAGTAAAAACAGGTTCGCTGGTTTGTGGATTTTTGGCGTCATGCATTTTTTGCTGTACCGATTCCATTTTTTCGGCATCGCCATTCACACTGTAAATGGTAGCCATAGTGCCTACAAATACTTCACGGGCCGCAAATGAAGTTATAAGGGCAATTCCTATCTTCCAGTCGAAGCCAATCGGTTTTATTATCGGTTCTATAACGTGCCCTAATACACCGGCATAGGAATTTTCCAGTTTCTCTGAGGCAATGGCCCGGTGCAGTTCATCGGTATTTAAATGTTGGGGGTATTGAGGCTGATGATACTTTTGTTCAATTTTTTCAAAACGGTCGCCAGGACCGTATGACGCTAAGACCCATAAAATTACTGATACAGCTATAATTACCTTGCCTGCTTGCAAAACAAAGGCTTTTGCCCGGTCGTACATTGAATAACCCACATTTTTCCAGCGGGGCATGCGGTAAACCGGGAGTTCCATAATAAAATAGCCGCGCTCACGGGCTTTCAGAATATATTTCATTACAAAGGCAACCGTTACCGCAGAGATCAGGCTGAACAGATACATGCCGGTTAAGGCAAGGCCCTGCATATTGAACAACCACCATACATTACGGTTTGGGACCACCAAAGCAATCAGTAACGTATACACAGGTAAACGTGCCGAACAGGTAACCAACGGCGTAACCATAATGGTAATCATCCTGTCCTTCCAGTTCTCGATATTACGGGTGCTCATAATGGAAGGCACTGCACAGGCAAAACCTCCGATAAGGGGAACAACAGATTTTCCGTTCAGGCCCACTTTACGCATGATCCTGTCCATCATAAAAGTAACCCGCGACATATAACCCGTGTCTTCCAATATGGAAATAAAGCCAAAAAGGATGGCGATCTGGGGTATAAAAACCATCACACCACTCAAACCAGCGATAACCCCATCAACTACCAGGTTGGTCAGCGGCCCGGCCGGCAGCAGGGTATGTAATGAACTTTGTACCCAGACAAACAGATCTGCAATAAGCTTCATGGGGTAAGCCGACCATGCAAAAATAGATTGAAAAATAAATATCAGGATACCAAAGAAGATAATGAAACCAAAAGTTTTATGAGTTAAAACCTTATCGATCTTATTGCTCATAGTTTCATCCTGGGCCGTTTCCAGTTTCTTTACTGTATCATATAAAAGCTCGTTGATGAAATTATACCTGGCTATAGTTTCTGATGCCTGGGCTTTCTGTGAATGAAAATCAAACTCAAGTTCCAGTTCCTCAATCCGGTCACTTTCAGATGGCGTAAGAAAATTTATTGTTTCGTGCTGATGCGCCAGTTGTAAAGCATAGTAAGGATTAACAAGCTGCATCTCCTTGCTTATTTGGCCTATTAGCTGAGGTGCTATTGCTTCTACATCAATGGTATCTTCCTGCAAAGCTACTTTATTAGCATAGGTAATGGCCTCTTTAAGCTTGTTTATGCCTTCTATTCTGCGTGCCGAGATTGGAACTACAGGTACACCCAATTTTTCAGCAAAAGCATTAACATCAATGGTAATATCGGCCTTTTTAGCCAGGTCCATCATGTTTAATGCTATAATAACAGGTATTTTCAGGTCGGCAACCTGGGTATAAAGCAATAAGTTCCTTTTAAGATTGGATGCATCAAGTATTACAACTACCAGGTCGGGTCTCAGGGGATTGGCCTGATCAGCTAATACCGAAAATACAATGGATTCGTCCCTGCTTTTGGGGTAAAGGCTGTAGGTACCCGGAAGGTCAATGATTTGGGCGTAACGGCCATCGGGCAACTCGCAAAAACCGGTTTTCTTATCAACCGTAACACCAGGAAAATTTCCTATTTTTTGATTAAGACCGGTAAGTATATTGAATAGTGTGGACTTACCTGTATTTGGATTTCCTACAAGCGCAACTTTTATATCCGCCTTCACTTTTTAAAAACTATTTTAGAATAATGGTTGAAGCTTCCCTTTTGCGCAAACTTAACTGATAACCGGATACATGTATTGCAATCGGGTCTCCAAGCGGAGCAATACGCGAAACGGTTATGGATTCGCCGGGTAAGCATCCCATTTCCATCAATTTTACCGACATTTCCAAATCAGTAAATTCCTTTACTATTCCTGTTTCGCCTACTAATAATTGTGAAAGCCTCATGTTCTGTTTTTATAACTTAAACAAATGTAGACCTTATTTGTAATAAATCCAAATAAGAACAAGTGATCTGCGTCACTATTTGGATAAGAAAAAGTGATTCTCATCACTATTTTACTTTGTTCTGAAGTACTTTATACATACCTACCTATATTCCGAGCTTCTTTGGATTTATTTCCAAAGTGCGGGCAGTTGCAACTCTTTTTAAAAATACTACAGGACGAAAGGCTTGTCAGTACGATCAATAATAAAAGAATATTTTTAATTTTTCCCATGGCTAATTGCCCTTTCTATTATCAACACACTAAAAGTTCCCATACATGCGCCAACAGAATCAGCAAACAAATCACCCCATTCGCCGCTTCGCCACGTAAAAATAGTTAATTGCAACAACTCTATTAAGCCACCATATAAAATGGCCGATATGGTAATTATTGCCAACGATTTATACGATAAACAGGTAATGTTTTGTTGCTTTATCAGGCCACTGCAGCAAAAAACTACCAGTACAAAGAAAAATCCGCAATGCGTAAGCTTGTCAAATCCAGGGAAAAACAAATGTGAATCCCCAATATGCCCCAGGGATATGGAGCACATAGTTAAAATAAATAAGGCCCACAAAATAGTGAGCCTCTGATATTTTAAAAAAGTTTTCATCAAGCGCCCACCAGGGCCTGGTAATCTTCCGCAGATAATAGGCTGCTAACTTCTGAAACATCTTTTATACTGATCTTAACCATCCATCCTTCACCATACGGGTCGGTATTTACCAGTTCGGGCTGGCTGTCGAGAGCTGGGTTTACCTCCGTTACACTGCCGGTAAGCGGCATAAAAAGATCTGAAACCGTTTTTACTGCTTCAACTGTTCCAAAAACTTCCTCCTTGCTCACCTCTTTTCCTATCGAAATTATATCTAAATAAACAATGTCGCCCAGTTCGCGCTGCGCAAATTCGGTAATACCCACTATGGCTTCGTCGCCTTCAATTTTTATCCATTCGTGGTCTTTGGTATACTTTAATTCAGCCGGGAAGTTCATATTGATCGTGTTTTTAGTTGGTTCAAAAATAATAAAACTTTGGATAACATATCTTAAATAACTGATTGAAGGTATCGCCAAAACCTAATTCTTGATAATTTGTTAACCAAATACACCAATAAAAAACATTTACCATGAAAAAGTTAAGTTTAATTATGATTATGGCGCTTTCGGTATTGGCTTTTCAGGCTTGTAAAAACAAAGCAAAAGACAGCACAGCCAGTGCAGATAGTGCGAACGCAACAAAGGACACGTCAACTAACCCGGCAGCAACAGGTGGGATAGCTGTTGATAAGGATGACGCTAAATTTGTCACTACTGCTGCCAACGATGGTATGGCCGAAGTAAATGCCGGTAAATTAGCGCAGCAAAAAACATCCGATGCACGCATCAAAAGCTTTGCAGCGATGATGGTGGCCGATCATACCAAAGCAGGCGACGAACTGGCAGCAATTGCTAAAACAAAAAACATCACTTTACCCGCCGCGCCGAATGCCGACGCTCAAAAAATGGCGGATGACCTCGCGAAAAAATCAGGCAAGGATTTTGACAGGGCTTATGTAAGCATGATGGTTGACGGTCACAATGGCGCGGTGAAATTATTTACTGACGCTTCAAACAATTGCAAGGACCCTGATCTTAAAGCCTTTGCCACTAAAACATTGCCTACTTTAAAAATGCATTTAGATTCTATTAATGCTATACATGATCATATGAAATAATAAGAAATAAGCATTTTCTGAAAGAGGGGTGGGCTGATGTCTGCCCCTTTTGTTTTTAAATTAATTGGATAAGCTTGATTAAAACGATATTTTTAGTGTGTTCAATTTTATTTATGAAAAAAATTTACATCGTTATTTTCTTTCTCGTCAGCTCGTACCAGGTAATTAAAGCACAGAAATCAGGTGAGATCGAATCAAAAACAAAAAATTTAACCAAATATACCGGCTACTTTAATTTTTACTGGAACGAGAAAACCGGGCAGGTATTAATGGAAGTAGATAAGCTGAACCAGGAATTTTTATATGTAAACTCCCTGCCTGCAGGCGTGGGTTCGAATGACCTTGGCTTAGATCGCGGCCAGATAGGTGATAGCCGCATTGTAAAATTTATTAAAATAGGCGACAAAGTTTTGTTGATACAACCCAATTATAATTACAGAGCAGTTAGCAACAATCCTGATGAGCGTAAATCTGTTGAAGAAGCCTTTGCACAATCCGTGATATGGGGCTTTAAAGCTGAAGCACAAGATAGCAGCAGGGTGTTGATCGATCTCACTCATTTTTTACTTCGCGATAGTCACCAGCTTGCCCGTAAGTTAGACCATAGCAACCAGGGGAATTATCATGCCGATGAAAGCCGGTCGGCAATGTATTTACCAAACACCAAAAGCTTTCCTGACAACTCGGAGTTTGAAGCCATTATTACATTGGCTGGGACGGGTCTTGGCACCGAGATCAGTTCGGTAACCCCCGACCCTAACTATGTAACGGTAAGGATGCATCACTCATTCATTAAGCTTCCTGACAATAGTTACAAGCCGCGAAAGTTTGATCCCCGTGCAGGTTTTTACGACATAGAATATATGGATTATGCCACGCCTATAAACGAGCCTATTGTTAAAAGATTTATAACCCGGCACAGACTGGAAAAGAAAGATCCTTCTGCAGCTATGAGCGAAGCTGTTAAGCCAATCATTTATTATGTCGACCGGGGTGCGCCAGAGCCGGTGAAAACCGCACTTCTGGAAGGCGCTTCCTGGTGGAACAAGGCTTTTGAAGCTGCCGGTTATAAGAATGCGTTCCAGGTAAAATTGCTGCCCGAAGATGCCGATCCGATGGATATCCGTTACAACATCATCCAGTGGATACATCGTTCCACCCGCGGCTGGTCTTACGGCTCTTCAATTGTCGATCCGCGCACAGGGGAAATCATTAAAGGTGAAGTTTCCCTGGGTTCGCTGCGCGACAGACAGGACTTTTTAATTGCCGAGGGTCTGGTGCAGCCTTACGAAGACGGGAAACCCGTAAGCGATAAAATGATGAAACTGGCACTTGCGCGTTTGCACCAACTGGCCGCGCATGAGGTAGGCCACACCCTTGGGTTACAGCATAATTTTACAGCAAGTGTGAACAACAGGGCTTCAGTAATGGATTATCCGTCACCGGTAGTAAAGCTAAACGCAGATGGAACGGTTGATCTTTCAAATGCCTACACAACCGAAATAGGTGGGTGGGACAAGCGTGCCATTTTATACGGATACCAAAATTTTCCGGCGGGGGCCAATGAGGACGAGGCCTTAAAGGGAATAGTGACCGAAACCCTAAGAGAAGGCTATTTATTTATTTCGGATGAGGATGCCCGGCCAGCCGGGAGCGCGCATCCGCAGGCACACCTTTGGGACACTGGCATTAATGCGGCAGACGAATTGAATCGTGTAATGGGTGTCCGCAAACAGGTACTCGCTAATTTTTCGGAAAAGGCAATCAGGCAGGACGCGCCTATGGCAACACTTGAAGAAGTTTTGGTACCTGTGTACCTGATGCACCGTTACCAGGTAGAGGCTGCCTCAAAAATGCTGGGTGGTTTATATTATACCTTTGCGATTAAAAATGATGGTCAAACAATTACCAAATTTGTACCATCGGCTGACCAATGGAAAGCGTTTAATGCATTAATGGCCACCATAACGCCGGACGCGCTGGCGTTACCTGAAAAGCTGATCGAAAAGATTCCACCCCGTCCAATTGCCTATCCAAGAACGAGGGAAACGTTTAAATCGCGTACCGGTTTAACCTTTGATCCAATGTCAGCTGCCGAATCCGCAGCAAGCAACACCTTAACATTCCTGCTGCAGCCGCAACGGGCTGCCCGCCTGGTTGAATATCATTCGAGAGATAATACACAGCCAGGGCTTGAAGCGGTATTGAATAAATTGGTAATCCAAACCTGGAAGTTACCGCAGCAAACAGGTTATAAAGGAGAGCTGCAGCGTTTGGTAAACGATTTAACACTGAAGCAATTGTTAACCCTTGCGGCTGCAACACAGGCACCGGAAAGTGTTAGGGGAATAGCTTTACTGCAAATAGATGAATTAAAAAAATGGATGGCTAAAACTGGTTTGACAGCCGGGAACGCGCAAAAAGCTGACCTGTTATTCGGCTTATCGCAAATTAAGCAGTTTGAAAATAACCCGGATAAATTTCAACCTGCCGAGGTACTAAATATGCCTGATGGGAGTCCGATTGGGATGGATGATTTTGGGTTTTAGGTATGGGGCGTACCAAACTCCTTTAGTTTTAAAATAAGATATACTTGAAATTGACTACTGATTTTTCCATTTAATAACTTTTACTTTACCAAGCAAGCGGGTTACCTGATAGGTAAGATCAATTTCAAACCAGAAGTGCGAATTATTTGGCCTTCCGGGAAATTTATGATGGTTGTTATGGTAAGCATCGCCAACAAAAAACAGGTCTACCGGGATAATATTTTTAGAAGTGTTTTTCATAGGAAAGCTCACATACCCATATTTATGCGCCCACCAATTGATAACGGTCCCCTGGAAGGTACACATAATGACAGTGATTGGTAAAAAAAGGAACATCCACCAGGCCGATGCAAAAGCAATGTAAAAAAGCAGGTATACAATGATCCAGCCGACTCTTGTCGGCCAGGTATGGGCTATGCGGTCAAATGCTTCCCATCGGGGGAGATCTTTTGCAAGCTTGTCATCAAAGATAGTTACGCCTGTAAAAATTCTATGGTAGCTATTCCTGGTTTGCCACATTGTAGCCCAAAAACCCTGATTGTCAATCGGTGAATGAGGATCTTCTTTGGTATCGGTATGCAGATGATGAAGCCGATGCATGACGCCATATGCATATGGACTCATATATGAGGAACCATGTATAATAAAACTGCTTATGTAAAAAAACTTCTCACTGTTCCTGGACATAAAAAAGTGCCGGTGTGCCGTATAGCGATGGTAAAAAAACGATTGAACGAAAATGGATGCGTACCAGTGAACAATAAAGAAAATGATGATTATCATATGATAATATTTTTTATGCGTTAATAACCAATTGTTTGGCGGCATTAACCTTTGCCCGCAGCTTGTTAAAGAATAGCATGCGTTCTTTTTCGTTTACCTCGCTTATAAGGGTAGATTTTTGAGTGAGTTTATCTACTGTCTTTTTCGTGTAAGTATTAAAGGATTCATCCATTGTTGTTATAAAATTCAGAACACAATGATTAATGACGGTTATCTGTTTGTTCCCAAATTGTATGAGCTGCATATTATCACCCCATATCAGTTCATTTACATACAATTTTAATGCAGCTTTCCCCGTAGAGGGGTTCTGCCCAAGTTGTAATTTTACCCCATATTCAGCCTGTATCTCAAGATGATCGATCAAAAGATCGAATTTTTCAAATAATATCAGTGCATCTTCATTGGATTTCAAAGCACCCGTTACCCTGTAAAACTCAATTTGATGTAAAGTGCTGGTTATGTTTTCAATATTCCATATCTCGGTACTCGGAAGAGCTGTGAACAATTTGCTGCATTTCTGCATCAGCTCATGGAATTGGCTATAATCGTCTGATACTGAAAATTTGACTGTTTTCCAATCCTCGTAAGAGAGGATAGACTTCATGAAAAAAAACGATTTAAAAGCAGCGATCTCGGGGAAAAGAAAATAATAATAGAAAGGTACCTCCTTAGCAAGGTAAAACAAATGGTTGGGTTGAAAGCTCAGGAAATACTGAAGATGAGAGGCAACACTTTCCAGCCAGTTATGGTACTTAAAATCTGTATTGTTGGTGAAGCTGCCACTAAAAATAAAAACATTACTTTCCAGGTTTAATAGTTGGTCAACTGAAAGTTTAAAATGTGTCGCAAGTACCTTTACTTCATCCAGTGGAATGGGCTTCTCACCCCTTATGCGCCTGTATGCGCTGTCATTACTGATATTGAGCACCTCTGCAATTACATCTACCAAAGTTAGGTTTGGAGGTATCAGTCCTTTTATGTGGCTAAAAAGTATCTGCTGGCTACTATTCGATTCCATGCCCAATGTTTGGTAAAACTCAATAATCAGGGGTAAAAGTTTTGGTAAATCATCCCAAGACGGAATAAACTTAATCCAAAAATAGGGAAAATCCAAACTATGCAATGGATAATTATAAGCAGCCCGGGAAATCCTGCTGTTTTCAAAAAACCCTGAGCGTGAATCAATTAGGTTAGGGCTTCCACACAGGATAGTTTTGAGTAGAAAATATTTTGATAATCAAAACTATTTGTCATGAAAACCACATTGTTGTCAACCCATTAAATCCCACCATCATGATACCGATATTCATTTTTTGGGCTTTTAAAAAATATCAGTTGGCCCCTAAAGCAAAATTTTACGGAGATAGATTTCTTAAATTAATACTGCAGTACTCCAAAAAAAGTATTTATATAATCTTATCGCTTCTTTTAATAACCGCAGGCCTGAAAGCACAAAACCTGCAGTATGCTATCTCAAAAGGAGGTGCAACGGTTGGCGTTCTAAAATATTCCAGGAATGTAGTTAACAATACCATTTTATACAAAGCCGAAACCAATGTAAAAGTTAGGTTTATTTCTTTGATAGCAGTAAATTCTAAAGAAGAATCCAATTTTAAAGATGGGGTGATGCAATATAGTTCTGTTTACAGGGAAGTAAACGGGCATATTAAAACTAATTGTCATACGGGCCTCAATTACGGCAGTTATATCATTGAAGACAAAAAAGAAAATGAGGTTAAGGCATTGAACACTTATCCCATTACCGGTTCTTTTTTAAGCCTATATTATAATGAACCTGCAAATAATACCACTATATACAGCGACAGTTATAAAACCCTGATCACCATAATAAAGCTTGAAGAGCATAAATATAAGGTGACTCTGCCGGACGGTAGCGATAACTACTATTATTACAATAAGGGCATTTGTACTAAGGTCGAAGTTGTTCACACCCTGTATAAACTTGTTTTTTCATTGATCAGTAATTAATAAAGCTATGTCAACGACAACTATCATATTATTAATAGCAGGTTACAGCGGTTATTTTATTGCTGTGTGGAAAAGCAGCGCAAACAGAAACCACAAGCTTTACAGCAAAACCGGCTTTTGCAGCGATATAAAAAAACTGAATCTTCTTCACATCACAGGCTTGCTGTTCCTGGGCTTGCCATTAGTATATATAAATAAGCAAACAGCAATTTTTATAAACTATGCTCCAGCAATGGATATCAAAAAAATATTCGTATTGCTGGTCCTTGTTGTGCTTACAGCTTTTATTGGCCTTAAAACAGCCATTAAAGTTAGCCGGAAACTATCGGTATCAAATAGTCCGGAAAATGAAAAATCACGCTGGGTTTATTTACCCATTCGGGTTCTTTTCCTTTTTATTTATGAGTTTTTCTTTCGTGGGGTACTGCTCGCTGTAAGTATGTATTATTTAAATATCGAATGGGCTATTTTATTGAACGTGATCCTTTATACCCTGTTTCATTTTTTTTCAGAAAAAGAGGAAATATTTTTCTGTCCGCTTTTTGGCGGAGTCCTTTGTCTTCTCACTATATGGTTTCATTCTGTGCTGCCTGCGCTAATACTTCATACAACACTTTCCGTTTCACACGAAGGATATATTCTAAAAAAAATTAATGGCTCTTTTAAACATTACTTATCATGAAAAAAATATTTGTAA
>JANYAB010000693.1 GCA_025355225.1 Bacteroidota bacterium | reverse complement strand
GTTAATTTGTGGCTAAATTAGTTATTAGAAACAGGGCACCGAATAGGTCACCTGGGTGAGTCATAAAACCTGAGTAGTTATGCGATTTTTTGAGCAAAAAAAAACGCTTAAACCAGATGATTTAAGCGTTTTACGAAGCCTTGCGGCTCTTTTAGCGGAATGGACGGGTCATGAACATCGTTCATAACTGCCTATATTTCAAATAATTATATTTTCAAAAAATCAACTACTTTACGAATCACGCAATGGATAAATGATTCTAAATCGTTGGTATAAATATAGCGAATAAATTCGAAGATGCAAGTAAAATTGGTGTAGAATCAAAGGGTTGGCGTTAAGGCGCGTTAAATGCGGCTTATGCAAAATCTATTTTGACTCCTAAAACCTTAATACAAGTTTTTTGAACTATAAATATTGATTGCCGAGATTTCGGAAGAGTTGACAGCCCATAGGAGATATCTATTTTACTTCAATTAACTAAAAGGCGTTTGAAAATTAGAGGGTAAATATTGCCAATTGATGCATAATTACTATGAATGAACATCTAAAATCATGTATTCTAAGATTCAATATTGTTTACTTCAATATGTTTTAAAATATTTTCTTTATCCTTTTTGAGCTTTTGATCACCCAGTAATTTCATCGTATCAATTGTCTCCAGATGGCACTGTTTAATTTTATGGCCACTGCCGCAAGGGCAAGGATCGTTACGGCCAATGCCAGTTTTTGACAATACATTATCCAGGAAAATCAACACTGTTTCTACTTTACTAATGTTATGTTTTTCCCGGTAGTATTGAAGAACCCCAGCAACGTGGTGTTCATATTCAGGCCCAGCGTAATGCTGCACTTCCAGCTTATATAATTGATTCGCAAAAAAACTGTAAACTTTATCTTTAATAAAATCGGTAAGGTTGATACCTCTTTTTGACATGGCGATTAAATTATGTTCTACGTCCATACAGCAGAAACCTTCAGGCGAGATATGCCAGTCAATCTCCCTTGGTATAAGCTTGCTTGTTTCCATTAACAACGGTATGCAATACGGATAACTTTTAGGCACCACCAATATGATATCAAAAGTGTTCCAATAAACACCTTTGATATCACAGATATCCAACTGCCCTGTAATACACCACATTTTGTATTCAGTATTATAAGTGTAATCAAGCTTAGGAAACAAATCTTTGGCGTTTTTAAAATCACGCTCAAACTGGCTTTTTACTGGCATCAGAAATTATAATAGGGTTTACTAACGGCTGCAATCGGTGCAAGGTTTGCGATGTTCCTGTTGGGCATGACTGCTTGTTTAGCTTTCAATTGCAGGTTGCCTAATAGGTCGGTTGCGATATAATCCTGTTTTTTCAAAAAGGTAAGCCAATCAAAATCATGTTGCGTATACCGAAATCCTTTTTGGGGAATCTCAAAAATATACCGGTCTGTTTCTTTGCCGGTACGTTGGCAAACAGGCGTAAAAAAATCATGCAATGCTGGGGCCTCCTTTTTAACATAGTCACCAATAACGATCCCATTACTAACCGCATTCGCCTGCATTTTGGAAGCCAGATTGGTATGCAAGCTAAAAGTGGTGACTTCGCTGATTTCACCAATACCAGCCATAGCCCAAACTACATCTTCATCATAACCCAAGTCAACGCCGATACGAGTATATATTTGTTCAATCCCCTGTTGTTCAAAAACGTTTTTTAGGTCATTCTTAACAAAATAAGAGTAAACGCTGGCAAACTGAAGAGCGCGGCTAACGGCATCAGCAATTGGCATGTTCTTACCTCCAAAATAAGCAAACAAACCATCGCCTTGTAAACGATGCACATAACCACCGAAGATAAGAGCTGTGTGTATAGCCGCACGCTGGATAGCATTGTTAATTACAAAAACAGTCGCCGGCTCATATCGTCCGTAAAGTTGTGTAGACCGGCGTACGTCGACAAACATCGAAACAATGTAATGTTCCTCAGTCTCTTCCGTATGCTTTAAATACGCAAAATCCGGGTGCGACCCCAATTTCTGTGTGAAATCCGGCACCAGGCCTACCGCATTGGCAAACTGCTCCAGGCTCGGCAATAGCCTTTTTTCCGGTACAGCCTCATTGAGCGCTCTTAGGTTGACTTTATTTCTGATGCCACTGCCCGCAAAATTGCTATAGCTCTTGGTTAGTTCATCTGCTGCTATCGCCTTGCGGATAGGCTGTAAGTAATCTTCGAAAATATTCATAGGTTTTGTTTTAAATTATGAATTAGGGTAATTAAAAGGGGTATAAACAAAAGGAACTGGATGGTAAATAGCCATCCGGCAAAGCGCAGCCGCCTAAATTTTAATCGCAAGCCCGTTGCAAGGTCGTAAACCTGGTTGCGCAGGTCGGCCAACTCATCTTCGCCACTATATGCTTTTGATTTACTGAAGTAGGTATCGCGTTCCATCCCGGCTATGTAACCGAAATAAAACAATGATTTCTTTTTGCTGTCCAAAAATGGAGTAGAGGCCAGGATAACAACAATCATGATCGTCACCCCCAGCCCAATGACTGTGCTCATCAGCGCATGAATACACCAGCCGCAATCAACCGCCTTAATAATCGGTGAGTAAGCGGTGGCAAGCCCACCCACTATAAAAGTGCTGAGTGCAAGAAACACACCGCACTTGCTGTTGACACTATTATAGTAAGTATCAAAGCGGTCTATATTATATTTTAAACGTTCTTTCTCCATTGTTTAACCTTTTACATTTTTTGGATCATTCCCGTATGAGTTCTTTTCTCTGAACTGGCCGTGTTTGTTTTGAATTGTGAGCTCCTTACCATTATTAATGGCTTGTGTTCTGCCTGCTACGATAGCGGCTTGCTGGGTATCAAATACTTTAGTTACCCGTTTAGTGTTGGCTGTTTTGGTTGCCCACTCATCGCCATGTTTCACGACGAAAACCTTTTTGCTGTTTTTTAAACTCATGATATAATATTGCGGCTTTTTTTATGCCGCGCCTCTAATATTATATGCTCCACAAAAAATATATTTTGCCACACGGCGAAATATTAATTTTTAAGAGCATATATTTATAGGTACCTACGACCAATCAAATGATAGATGAGAAGACAATAGAGAAAATTGAGGCAATAGATCAACGATCCTGGGGCACGATTTATAAGGAGCTGGTGAGATACGCCAATTACAAATTGAACAAAGCTTTTTTTGAAATCAGAACTGAAAAGGATAGCGTAGACGCCGAGTATTTCGCTGCGCTGGCTATCGAAAAATTGATCACGGGTGAAAGGACATGGGATTTTGAGCGTTTCCCCGACGTGACCATCCACCTGATAGGCATTGTAAAAAGTTTAATTTCCAGTCATTTTAAATCGTCGACGCGTTCGATCATTGCCGCCGGTACGAAAATTGGCGATAGCAATGCTAACGAAGATGAAGAAGGTGTTACTTCAGACGAACTTCTGGATGACGACATCCGTACAATCGAAGGCCCTGAAGAAATTACGATTAAAGCCGAAAAATGGGCAGCCATCGACGCAGCTTTTGGGCAGAAACGTGATGACCATGCTATTTTTTGTGAATGGCTGGATGGTTCCCCGCCCAAAACAATCGCCGAAGGCTTCGATATCCCGGTAACGGAAGTTAATAATGCGATAAAAAGAGGTACAAGAATTGTTAAGACATTATTCAATAAGCAATTATGAAAGATATAAAAGTAGACGTTGACCGGCTCAACAGGGAGATATTCCTAATGACGCGCGCACAACCCGGATTGCTGGACGAATATTTGCGCGAGGATGGCTTTGATCCGGACCAGTTAGAAAAAAATGGCATTGCAAAAGTCAAAGCCTTATTATTCAAGCAAAAGGTTGCTTTGAAAAAAAGCCAGCAGGAAAGCCTTTATGCTAAAGCAATGGCAGTTTTCGAAACTGCGCAAACTGCAACAAAGGATATGATCTTATCCCTGTTGAGAGAACGCGCACCACAATTGCAGTTTAACAACCTGGAAAAAATGGAAGAAGCCGATCTAAGAGAAATCCTGAATGAATCAGATCTGCTTGACCTGATGAATAAAATTGAGAAAAACGAATTATAATGACTAATGCTCCTTTTGCTGCAAAGAAGCTAATAAATGAGTTGGGGATCGAAGATACATCTTCAATAGCAATAGAAGACTTGATCATTTATCATAATGGCATCGTTAAAGAGGCTGACCTGAAAAACTGTGACGGGAGGCTGGTGATGAAAAGCGGCAGGTCAATCGTAACTATTGATTCTAAAATCGAATTTCAACAGCGTAAGCGCTACGTTTTGGCACATGAATTAGGGCATATCATTCTTCACGCCGACAAAGCGGCTTCGTTTACTGATGACGATAGTACGTTAGAAGGTTATAAAAAAGGTCCCCAGGAAAAACAAGCCAATGATTTTGCAGCTGAACTTTTAATGCCGACAGATTTGTTTAAGACAGCCTGCCATCAAAGAAAATTCTCGCCCGACCTGGTTCGGGAACTGGCTGAAAAATTCAATACCAGTTTAACCTCAACTGTTTACCGATTTGCAGACCTGGGCAGCCATCCAATTGCTGCTTTCTATAGTAAACATGGCGTTAACCAGTACTGGAAGAAATCGGATGATATGAACTATAGAGTGCCAGATCATAACAAACTGGCAGTACCAACTGATTCAGTCGCCAATGAGTTTTATGTTTATAACCGGATTTATCCAAAACACGAAGCCGTACAAGAAATAACCAAATCCACATGGTTTGAATTAGGAAAATATGATGAGGATTCGGCGATGTACGAATTTTGCATCATCACACCCCGGTATGATTCAGTTCTTAGTGTTGTTTTCGAGGCTTAATATAACTTTAATTGAACATCTCTATTGAGTTTTGGTCAATCTCCATGATTATTGAGCATAACGCCCTGTTAGATACCGACGTTCCAGGCCACGGATCGGAGCCTTTCAGCTACGTGCTTTAACGTTGCGACAAGCTCCGCCTCTTCAGGTAGCCTGCCGGTCACCAAATCTTTAAATGTGGTACGGTAGGGTTGGCGGATCGCTGCCCAGGTCACTTCCGGCTCTGCGTAGATAATGGCATTTTGCGGCGGGGCGCTTAACCATCCGTTATTATTCTTGTATGTTAAAATATCATCTTTGCCGACCATGTTCAATAGCTTATCGAACTCTTCTGAATCAAAAAAGGCGGCAACGGCTGCATCTTTCAGCAACATATGTATATCATAGATATGCCTGATCTTTTTGGCGAGGTCTT
>JANYAB010000679.1 GCA_025355225.1 Bacteroidota bacterium | reverse complement strand
CAACAAACTCTGTTTTGAGCCTATATAGTTCATCGATTTCCTCGTCGCCTACAGGATTGTGTCAAGATGAACTTAGCTTTTTGTGGAGGAATGATATTCAAAAAAAAGACCTCTCTGAGATGGGTAAACCAATAATACAGGCAATATCCTGGCAGGCAGAAGCTATTTTCTTGGCAGCTTCGTCGCAAAGGCCTATAAACTCCTTAAACTCTAAAAAGTCGCGCGCAGGGTAGCCGCAAACGCACAACTCGGCAAACACTACAAGGTCTGCGTTATTTTGTTTTGCCTTTTGTATATGGTCGATAATTTTAGCTGTGTTCGATTCAAAATTACCAACATGATAGTTAAGCTGTGCCAGTGCAATCTTCATATTATGGATGATATCAATTTGCTTGTGCGAATGCGGTTGAAAAATTTAATTTTGCTAAAAGAACAAAAATGATCTTCAATCTTCCAAAAGCAAAACAAATTTACCTAATTTTTCTGACGAGTGTACTATTGACCGCCTGCTCCCACTCCAAAAAAGTTGATGTAAGCAATATTGACATTAACGTAACAATTGAACGTTTCGATCATGATCTGGATGCGATGCGGAGCAAACCTATCAATTTACAGGCTTCGTTGATGCAAAAAAAGTATGGCGTTTTTTACCAGGATTATGTAGAACGCATTGTGCGGGCGGGTGCAACCAGGGATACCAACTATTATAAAACCCTGCGTGATATATTTGATTCGCAGGCTTACAAGGATTTAAAACACGACGTTGATTCAGTATATCCTAACCTGGATAAGCAAAATGAAGAAGTAACAGATGCGTTCAGACATATCAAATATTACTTCCCTCAACAAACCTTTCCAAAAGTATATGCCTATTCTTCAGGGTTCCAGGCGCAAACATCCATTGGAAATGGGTATTTTGCCATCGGGCTGGATATGTTTTTAGGAGCCGACTCCAGGTTCTATCCTGCCCTGACGGAGACTATACCGCACTATATTTCACGCCGTTTTACCCCTGGAAATATTGCACCGCGCGTGGTTGAGGGATTAGCCCGTGAAGATATGTTCCCCGAAAATGACCAGGATAAATCCCTGCTTTCGAAGATGATATACAATGGTAAAATATTGTATTTTATGGATAGGATTTTGCCTGATGTCCCCGACTCCACAAAGATTGGCTATACACCTAAGCAGATAAAATGGTGTGCTGATTTTAAACCGCAGATATGGGGTTATTTTCTTGAAGAAAATCTGCTTTATGAAACTGATTACGAGAAAATTCAAAAATACCTGGGCGAAGCGCCATTTACGCCTGGTTTGGGCGAAAAAAACGAAGCTGCCCCGAAGCTGGCAGTATGGACCGGATGGCAAATTGTAAGGGAATATATGGATAAGCACCCTAACGTTACCCTACCGCAATTAATGGACGAAAGGGACGCACAAAAAATATTGAATGACTCAAAATTCAGGCCGAAGTAAAGTTTGAACTAAGATTTTTGGGATTAAAGGATGATAAGATCAAGGCTTATTATTTTGCACTAAGATTCTTAGGATTAAAGGATGATAAGATCACGGCTTATTATTTTGCAGCATATCGATTTTCAGGCTAACCATCCTAAAATTCTTTAATCCTGCAAATCTTAGTTCAAACTAAGATTCTTAGGATTAAAGGATGATAAGATCAAGGCTTATTATTTTGCTGCATATCAACTTTCAGGCTAATCATCCTAAAATTTTAAAATCCTGCAAATCTTAGTTCAAACAAAAAAGCGCCCAAATATTCGGGGCGCTTTTTATAAGTATCAGAAAGCATTGAATGAATCAAGTTTCAGGCTTAAGCAGGCGTTTGAGTTAAGATAAGGATTAAAGGATGATAAGACTACAGCTTATTATTTTGCCGCATATCAACTTCAGGCCAATCATCCTAAAATCTTAAAATCCTGCAAATCTTAGTTCAAACAGTATCATTTTAATCAGGAGTTATTTCAAAATTGCAAATACGGCTTTTAACATAATGGCAACACCAACTATTAATATAATGTTGGCAATCCAGGTAAAAGAAGCAGCATCACTCACAAAGCGAAGGTATAGCCCTGCTAAACCTATAATAACTGCTACGGTTAATAAAATGTAATGACGATCGGCGTTAGCTTCCTGTGTGCTCATATGCTAAATGGTTAATTTTGTGACAAAAATAGAAATGTTTACCGAAAGTTGATAAATACTTTTAACATTTATACCACAGGTGCATTAATCACGCGGATTTTTTTCCTGTAAAACCGGTAACCCGCCCATATTGCCAATCCCGCTAATATAAATACCCATAGATTGATCAGCCCTACTACCATATCTATAAAAATAGACCAGCCGTTGGTGAACGCTAATCCTACGCGTTGAATTACAGGTATGTTATATGCTGACGGATCATCATTGGCTAAAATTTCTTTGAGTATCGTGTTGCTCTGATAAAAATTCAGAGTGATGGTACTATAGCTTACTTCATTATCTGTCTTTAGATTATTTATCTTCTTGTCAACTATGTCATCTTTTACAGCTAACAGGTCGCTGGGATGTTTCAAAGTTATTTTCCCGGATCTTTGCTCACTAACCAATTCTTTACGATTATCTATCTTAAGTTTCGAGGATAAGTAATCTAATGACCTATCTTCAATATCCATCTTGCTCGAGTTTATATAAATGCCCATATGGCCAATCTGATTTATAAAATCCTCCAGCTTTTCGGATGGAATTTTTACGGTCATGTCGGCCGTCGAGTTGAATGCCGAAACAAGCATAACAGAATCGTTTTTTAGATGAACATTCTCGCTTTGTTTAACAGATGACTGCATTTGATGGTGCATTACCATCCCATCAAACTTATTAGTTAAAGAAGCGATTGCCTCACCTGTTTGCCTTACATCCTTTACCTTAAAACTGATGTCGGCGGTTTTTACTAATTCCTTCTTTAATTCGGTGCCTGATGCACTGTCGGCAGATGCACTACCTGATTTTCCTTTACATGCAGCCAGCAGAGCAATAGCCACCAGTAGCAGGAGTAACATTTTTGTTTTCATGATCGTGAGCTTTTAATTGGTTTTTCAATTGATACCCTTATTCACAAAATGTAACCCGTTATAATAAAGTTGTTACAATACTTTATTTGTCATTATTTATATTAAACGGAATCTTATTCGTTAAGCAATCGACTCACCGGCATCTTTTATAAGACTTTTCGAAGATGCTCCCCCTTTGTACGAACCACTGATTAAGCTGATTTTGGGGATTTTCATTGATTTTAAATTGTCATGTCTAATCAATTAATCAGCTTAATCAATGGCTCAGACAAACAAAAAAGGCCTTCCCATCTGGAAAAGCCTCTCAAAAATATATTTAAGTTTAAAATGATCAGTTTGCCGACAACGCCGCCGCTCCGCTTACAATTTCGGTAAGTTCGGTTGTAATAGCTGCCTGGCGGGCCTGGTTGTATGATAACTTCAGCGCTTTTATTAATTCGCCCGCATTATCGGTTGCCTTGTCCATGGCCGTCATGCGCGCACCATGTTCAGAAGCATATGAATCCAAAACGGCTTTGTATACTTGAATCTTAATGTTTTTGGGGATCAGTTTTTCTACTATCTCTTCCTGGTTAGGCTCAAGAATATAATCCACAAGATGCGCGTTAACATCTTCCTTTTTCTTCTCCGCTTTAGGCACAGGCAGTAACTGCTCAACCGTTAAAAACTGTACCACCGCATTCTTAAAACGGTTGTACACCAGTTCAACCCTGTCATACTCCCCTTTTAAAAAGCCTTCCATGATAGCCTCAGTTACCTTAGATACATTGATAAAATTAAGGTCGGTATAAAGCTCATTGTTATTGCCTATCACGTTGTACTTACGCCTTTGGTAATACTCCTGACCCTTCTTCCCTATGCCTACAATAGAAACATTACCCGCCTTTAATTGGGCACTGTACTTTTCGGCAATTAGAATATTAGCTGTTTTTATCACGTTGGCATTGAAAGCGCCTGCCAAACCACGGTTTGATGTTACCGCTATGATCAAGACACGCACAGGTTCGCGCTCCTGCAAAAAAGGCGAGGTGCCCTCTTCCAGACTTGCGGAAAGATTAGCCAGCATTTCCTTTAGCTTATTGGCATAAGGGCGCAGCTGAACTATAGCATTTGTAGCGCGCTTCAGCTTAGCAGCCGAAACCATCTTCATAGCTTTGGTGATCTGCTGCGTCGAGCTTACTGATTTTATCCTGTTTCTTCGCCGGGCCAGCAGAGCTTCAGCA
>JANYAB010000673.1 GCA_025355225.1 Bacteroidota bacterium | reverse complement strand
CTTAATTTTTCGACCCCCATTTGCGGAGATGCTACATTGTCATTATTTGGCTTGTCCGCACGTATCACCACTTCCTTCAGGTCGCTTTGTAATGATAAAGAGATATTTATGCTTTGGCTCTGGTTTAATGAAACCTGGCGTATAAGGGGTTCATAGCCGGTGTACGTGATCAGCAGGTTATACTCGCCTTCGGGTGCGGTTATCGAATAAAAACCGTAACTGTTTGAGATGGTTCCGCTTTGGAGTATTTCTTTTATCCTGACTGTGGCGCCTATCAGCTGCTCGCCTGTCGCTTCATCCTTTATCGTACCGCTAATGGTGTGTTTTTTTTGAGCATATGAGGAAAGTACGGTAAAAAAAAAGAAAAAAGAAAATAGGTATTTGGCCATTAAACGGAATTTGGCGCTAAATTAATTTTAATTGTGACACCATTTTTTAGAATTAAATAAAATCGGGACAAATTAATAGTCTTCCATAGGGGAGTGATTTAGAGAAGCACTGGTTTACTGTCATCTAAATCGTTATCTTTACTCAACCAGTCAAAAAGTGAATGGTGATCTATTATCGAATGTCTTTACGGAATATAAATTTTTCTGTTTCGAATTTTCTAAGCCTTATCCAAATGATGAGGAAATTATCAATTGTACTAATTTTCGTTTTTTTATCCTGCAAATCCCCAACCCCGGCTAAATCCATATGGACAAAGGATTATGAACAGAGCATTTACAATAACATTGACGCTTCGATCAAGCTAAGAATACCGGATGAATTGCGTCGCAAAGAATTGGTTACCTATGTAGTCAGGCGGTTGAAATCAGAACTACCGGGAGGAATGAAATCTGTTTCTGATGACAGCGTTTACAAGCTAAGCGTAAAAATAGGTGCAGAATATGGTTATGCACATGCGCAAAAGCAGGATTATGAAACAGGTATCACACCTGCTTTGAGGCCATGGACCCCTGAACTTGAAAAAGCACTCCGCGGTGCTATTTTTACAGGAGAAAAAAAGGAAGATCATCAACGGAACCAAAGTTTATGCGATTGCACGATACGTGAACTAAGGGCTATTTTCCCGGATTCTGTGATGATACCCCTGCCGCGCCATATTATAGTTACAATAACAAAGACGTGTCAGGATGAAATCACGGGTAAAGTTAAATAAAGCTGGATAAGCTTAATGCATGGTGAAGTGCAGACGAAAGAACAAATTTTAATATATTCTTCACTCATGTTATATTTACTATGCATGCATAGTAAATATTTACTATTTTGGCCGATATAAATTATAACATTAATGGATAGCATAACTGAAAATGTGACAGGATACGATTTTTCTGTTTCTGAAAACCAGCAAATGGTTGGACAGATGGCAAAGGACTTTGCCGAAAAACACATCAGGCCGCATGTGATGGAGTGGGACGAAGCGCAGCATTTTCCTGCCGAACTTTTTAAAAAACTGGGCGAATTGGGCATGATGAGTGTGTTTGTGCCCGAAGAATATGGAGGCTCAGGGTTCGGATATTTTGAATATGTAACCGTAATACAGGAGATAGCTAAAGTTTGCGGTTCCATTGGCTTATCGGTAGCTGCACATAACTCGTTGTGCACAGGCCATATACTGGCTTTTGGCAGCGAAGAGCAAAAACACCGCTGGTTACCCAAACTGGCAACAGCCGAATGGCTTGGCGCCTGGGGATTAACAGAGGCCAACACTGGTTCTGATGCGATGGGGATGAATACTACAGCCGTGCTGGATGGAGACCATTATATAGTAAATGGATCAAAAAACTGGATCACGCATGGCAAATCTGGTCATGTAGCGGTAGTAATGGTGCGCACCGGCGAAAAAGGCGATTCAAAAGGCATATCGACTTTGGTTGTTGAAAGAGGAACCCCCGGCTTTGCTGCAGGAAAAAAAGAGAATAAACTGGGCATGCGGGCATCGGAAACAACGGAAATGATTTTTGACAACTGCCGCGTCCCCAAAGAAAATTTACTAGGTAAAGAAGGTGAAGGCTTTAAGCAGGCCATGAAAGTATTGGATGGCGGGCGCATATCAATAGCTGCTCTGTCATTGGGAATTGCCAAAGGTGCCTTTGAAGCGGCAGTAGCTTATGCAAAAGAGCGGCACCAGTTTGGACAGCCGATAGGTAACTTCCAGGCCATTGCTTTTAAACTGGCCGACATGGCTACCGAAATTGAAGCCGCCGAACTATTACTGATGCAGGCCGCTGACTTGAAAAACAAACACAAACCGGTTACCAAACAATCGGCCATGGCTAAATATTTTGCTTCAGAAGTAGCGGTAAGAACCGCTACCGAAGCCGTGCAGATATTTGGCGGATATGGCTATACCAAAGATTTCCCCGTTGAAAAGTATTACCGGGATGCCAAGTTATGTACCATCGGCGAGGGAACATCGGAGATACAGAAGATCGTTATTAGCAGGGAAGTACTGAGGGATTAATTTATTGGTTGATTGAGTTGAATAGTGAGTGGATGGTTAATATCGAACACTGAATTTTGAATATCGAACATCGAAGTAAAAACGCAGGAGTTATCGTTGAATAAGTAATACAGTATTTTAACTAAAGTCATG
>JANYAB010000234.1 GCA_025355225.1 Bacteroidota bacterium | reverse complement strand
AGGCGTGCAATACGTTTTTATAGGTTGCAAAGTTAAGATATTTTTTGCAACGGGTTGGTTAACTTAATTTTTGCTGATGCGTCAAAATTGTCATTCTGAATGTAGTGAAGAATCTATTCGTCATGCAAACCGCCGACTTTTCGTTTTTAGGAGATTCTTCACTATGTTCAGAATGACAAGTATTTTAACAACAAATCAGTGCAAAACCTTTGGTGGTTCCGGAGCAGGCCCAAAATAATTATTATCGGATAGCCAGTCGGCTAACCGTTGGGGCCAGGTATTTACGGCCTTTAATTTAGATCGGTTGCCCATATTAAAGCCGTGGCCGCCTCTCTCCAGGATATGCGCCTCAACCGGTACTTTGACCGCACGGTATACCTGCAATAATTTTATTACTGACGGCGAACAGCACATATCATCATTGGCAGCTAATAAAAAGACAGGCGGTGCATCGGCCGGTATTTCGTCCGGGATAAATCCGGGGCCGGGATATATCTGTATAAGGAAATCAGGTCGGGCGCTATTCGCGTCAATCAAATCAGAACGCTTTAAATAGCGCGTATCTTTATCAAAAGCAACCATATCGACTACTTCACCACCTGCTGAAAAACCCATCATGCCGATACGGTGAGGATCAATGCCCCATTCTTTGGCTCGTGTGCGCACTAATCGCATCGCTCGTTCACCATCCTGTTGGGCATTCTCAATTTTATAGGGCGAATTGGTATCACGTGCCAAACGATATTTTAATACGAATACGGTTACACCAAGGTCATTCAAAAACCTGGCGGGTTCAACCCCTTCGGCATTATAAACCAGCAAACGATGCCCGCCTCCCGGACATACAACAACTGCCGAACCATTTGCCTTGCCTTTTGGTGGCAAAAATACCGTGAGTGATGGGTTATTGATATTTTTCACCCAATAATCTTTGGCCTGTTCGGGTACGTCGCGCAGTTTTTCAAAGCCGGGTGCACCTTTTGGCCATAAGGGAATGACAAAGGAATTGGATTGGGCTAAAGCGAATGAAGGCAATAAACAAATTGCAAATACAAGTTTTTTGAGCATAATATTAGGTTTATGTTATACATTGGATTAGAATAGTTGGGCTCTCGCGTTGAGGCTGTTGAAGGATCCAAAATTAAAATGTGCGCTGTCATGCTGAGCCTGTCGAAGCACGTGCGCAAAGGCCATTACGCGATGCCTCTCAAACGGGCTTCGCGAAAAATCCATTTTATTATTTTTTATTCTAAGCATTAATTTTTGGCGGTTTTTGCTAAAGCAGGCAATAGATGCCAGTCTCCATCTACCAATGCCTCCTTTTTTGCCCTTCGCCAGCCTTTAATTTGTTTTTCAAATGCAATTGCCTGGTTAACATCATTGAAACTCTCATGAAACACAAGTTTAAGGGGCCTTCGTTTATAGGTATAACATCCAGGATCCTCGCCCGTTTGGTGTTCATAAAAACGTCTTTCAATATTGTTCGTTATACCTGTGTAATAAGATTTATCACTACATAATAATATATAAACGAAATATTGCTTCATCTTAATTGGATCATCCTCTATGTAATGAGCATTAGCTTGCTGAACTTATCGAAATATGGCGGCGAGGCCGTTACGCGCCGCCCTTCGACAGGCTCAGGGTGACACCCCTTTTTTTGTAATATTTTATACACTAAATTCTTCATAGGCAGCGGTAAGGCTGCGGTCAATGCCATCACCTTGCCAGTCGGTTACACCGGGTATGGAAGTGGATTTTATTATTTCGTCCTTTGATTTTCCGGCTTTGATACCGGTTTGAACAAAGTCGGCAAGTCTCTCCATATAATTTTGCATAGCCTTGAGGTCATCCATATTGCCGGTTACTTTCAGTGGATCAAAGGCATGGCCAAATACAAACAGAGTATCCTTGTCAAATTTCTTTTGCGCTTTTTCAAGTACCAACGCCCAGTTTTTTACGGACGCCCCGGCACTGCGATCGATAAAAGGATACCGGCGGTTAAATACCAGGTCGCCCATGTGTACAATATTGGCATGTTCAAAATGAATCATCGCGTCGCCGTTGGTGTGACCGGGACCGTAATAATAGGCCTGTATTCTTTCGTCACCAACTTTAATTTTCCATTTGTCGGTAAAGGTGGTGTCGGGATAAAGCTGCTGATCTTCCTTTTTTTGCGCTATGGCCACTCTTGTTTGATTGGCGAGGGAATTGGCATGTGCGGCAACCTTATTTACCAGGCCTTTGAACGAGATATTGCCGCTGGTATGATCACCGTGATGATGAGTGTTGATGAGCCATTCAAAAGGCTTATCAGATTGCTTTTTCAGTTCAGCGATGAGATGTTTGGCCGGATCAGGAAACTCCGCATCCACCACCACTATTCCCTCTTTATTAATCATCCAGGCAATAGTGCCGCCTTGTTCGGCAAACATGCCCACATTGTTGCGCAAAGGTTTAAACTGGTAAGTAGGGTCAGTGATCCATGATGCAAAACTTTTTTTACCCAAAAGAGTGAATGCACCGGCTGCTACAGCAGTGTTAAACAGGAAATTTCGACGTTGCATGGCTGTTATTTTTTAATGAAGTTAGGGAATTTATGTAGAAAGAATTGATGGATGTGCTAAGTAATATTTCTTTTACATAATACGGGAATTATCGATATTGAATTTTGAAAAATAATATCAAATACCGGACCGGCCTATCGATAGGCCGGTAAGAAATAATGAATGTTAAAGTGTTTACATCGATATTCATTATTCGATATTACCTTTACCACACCTTTACTCAAATTGATGAACGAACAAACTTCAGCTAACAGCAACAAATGGCTTTATATCTTTATAGCAATTGCTGTTCTGGTGAATTTTAGCGGGCTGTTCATCACTATTACCGGTCCGGACGGGACTTTGTATGCTACCATAGCTAAAACCATGGTTCTGCATCACGATTATGTAAACCTGTATGCACAAGGGGCCGACTGGCTCGATAAGCCCCACTTTCCGTTCTGGATCACAGCAATATTTTTTAATGTCTTTGGCTTTACTACCTGGGCCTATAAATTACCAGGTATCCTTTTTTTACTGATGGGGGCGTGGTACACCTATCTTTTTGCAAAGAGTTTGTATAATGAGGAGATAGCTTTATGGTCGGTACTCATATTGCTGACAGCACAGCATATCGTACTTTCCAACAACGATGTAAGGGCCGAGCCCTATTTGACAGGTTTGGTCATTGCTTCGGTTTATCATTTTTACAGAGCATATACGCAGAATAATTACTGGCAATTGCTGGCGGGCTGTGTATTTACTGCTTGTGCCATTATGACTAAAGGTATGTTCGCATTGATACCCATTGCCGGTGCAATTGCGGGGCATTTGGTCATCACCAAACAATGGAAACAACTATTCAATTGGCGCTGGTTAATTGCGGCTGGTTTGATACTGATCTTTATCCTGCCCGAAATCTATTGTCTTTATGAGCAGTTCGACCTGCATCCCGAAAAAGTGATATTCGGACAAAAAGCGATGTCAGGTATCCGTTTCTTTTTCTGGGACAGCCAGTTTGGGCGGTTTTTTAATACCGGGCCCATAAAGGGCCATGGCGACCCGACATTTTTTGTGCATACCACTTTATGGGCCTTTTTACCCTGGTCGCTTTTACTATTTGCTGCCATATTTCAGTTCATCAAAAAAGGCAGCAAAGATGTTCAAAGCAATGAGTGGTATTGCTTGTGCGGGTCGTTGCTTACCTTCCTTTTATTCTCCACTTCACAATTCCAGCTGCCGCATTATCTCAATATTGTATTTCCTTTTTTTGCTGTTCTGACAGCACAATACCTGTCGCGCATTGGTTCCGAAAAGAGTATACGGGCGGTAAAAGTTACTCAGGCCGTACTTATTGTCTTGTTGCTGGCGATTATCAACGCCCTCCATTACTTTTTCATGCCGGAGGCTTTTTCCTGGTTAACCGGATCCATTTTAATGGTGTTGTTCATCTTATTGTTGTTTTTGCCACGTGCGATAGCAAACAAAACATGGTACCGGGTAGGGTTTAGTACCCTGCTGGTTTCGTTTATGGTCAACCTGTATTTAAACCTGGCATTTTATCCATCGTTGCTTCACTACCAAGCCGGGAGCGAAGCAGCCATGTGGATCAATAAAAATAATGCCGCAAAGCTCGCAGTCGCGCAAAGCGGTGATATTCCATATGCGATGGAATTTTATCTTGATCAGCCTTTAATTAATGTCAATACCGATGGTACCGGGGCCCTACCGCCTAAACCTTTTATGTTGTACGCCCCCGACTATGTGATCAATGGGTTAAGCGTCAAGGGCTGGAACATGCGACCAATTAAAACATTTCAGCGATATTTTATAGCGCGGTTAAAGCCAGCCTTTTTGAATAAAGAGACACGTAATAAGGAATTAACGGCTATGCAATTGGTGATAGTGCGCTGATTCAATACTGATGAAAACCCTGCGATACAAACTCCAACACATTCGGCAACGATGCACGCCAGTAGGTCCAGGTATGGCCGCCATCGCGAATGCGAAACTCGTGAGGGATCTCTTTTTTACGCATAGCTATGTGTACCAGGCAATTGCCTTCATATAAAAAATCATCATCTCCATCATCAATATACCAGCGCACTGCTTTTTTCTGGTCGTCGGGTATATTATTGATCAAGGCCAGCACACTTTGGCGATTGTAATAACGTGTAATGGTTGAATCAGCCAGGCCGGGATTGCTCCTGGTTAACTGCGTACGGGCATCATCCAACGTTAACGGTCCGGTAGCAGCACTTAAAGGACAAGCTGATGAAAACATTTCGGGGTGGTGCAGCGCATAGATAAAGCTCCCGCCGCCACCCATGGATAAACCGGCAACCGCACGAAAACGTTTGTCGCTTTTAATGCGGTATTTCTTCTCTACGAACGGAACCAGCTCCTTAAAAAAGAAATCCTCATAGTTCCAGTTGCCTTTTACATCATTAAAGTAACCCCGGCGCCCGGTATTAGCGTCAGGCATAATAATGACCATTGGGGTGGCAATGCCCTCTTTTATGGCTTTGTCTGTTATGTTCTGTACTTCGCCAAATTGCACCCAGCCGGTTTGATCGTCGCCCCCGCCGTGCAGCAGGTATAAAACCGGGTAACTTCTGCCAGATGTTTCATAGTCTGGCGGCAGGTAAACGGCATATTTGCGCTCACTTTTAAGTATTTTACTGTTGAGGGTCAAATCGTCGTACACTTTGCCCGATTGCGCAAATAAGAATGCCGGCAATAGCATCATAAGGGCAATAAGCCTGAAGATAGTTGGTGTCATTTACTGAGATTTAAAATTAGGTTGCAAGTAAATTTAAAATTAAAATGACATGAATGAAAACTATAATAATTATTTTACCGGCAGTGTAGCAATGTATTTCAGGTGTGCGTAATAGCTATTAATAAGTGATTGATATAACTGATCTTATCTTATGAAACGCATTGATCCGTTGCTTAGCCTGCTCCTTTTATTCGCTGTTTTAGCTTCCTGCAAAAAAGGCGATCCCCTTATTACGCCGGGCAAGGGCAAGGACCTGGTGCTTAGCTCTGTCGGGCTCCAAAAGGCGGCAGCGGATAATGCGTTTACCTTTAACCTGTTTAAAACAGTTAAAGCAGGGGATAATAGTAACAACAACCTTTTTATTTCTCCCTTAAGCGTTGGTTTTGCCATTGGGATGACCAGCAATGGCGCTAACGGACAAACGTTTAGTGCCATAAAAACCGCCATGAATTATAATGGCTTTACGCAGGATGAGATTAACAGTTACTATAGTCAGCTGATCACCGATTTGCCTCAGCTTGACCCAAATACAACTTTAAAGATAGCTAATTCCATTTGGTACCGGCAGGGGTTTAATGTGCTGCCTGATTTTTTGCAGGTTAACAGCACTTATTATAATGCAAAGATACAGGCTCTTGATTTTAACAACCCGTCTTTGGCCAATACGATAAATAACTGGGTGGACAACCAAACCAATGGGAAAATACCCAAAATAGTTGACCAGATAAGTGCTGCTGACATTATGTATCTTATTAATGCCATTTACTTTAAAAGTATTTGGAATACTAAATTTGACGCGGCCAATACCCGTAAAATGCCTTTCAGTCTGAGTGATAACAGCCAGGTGCAGGCTGATTTTATGGAAGGTATTATTCCCTGCAAACTTTATGCTGATGACAGTGTAAAGGTGGCAGAGCTTCCCTACTTTAATAATAAGTACAGTATGGTAATTGTGGTGCCGAATAGCGGAATATCAGCAAACGCTATTGTACCAACTTTGAGTGCAGCCAAATGGCAAAACTGGACGGATAGATTGTCGCCCGTCAAGGCGGATGTTTTATTGCCCAAATTCAAATTCAGTTACGATGTTACCTTGAATAATGCGCTGAGTACGCTGGGTATGGGTATAGCCTTTTCGCCTGCGGCGGATTTTACACGCGTAAATGCCGGCGGCGGACTAAGTATATCGGCAGTAAAACAGAAAGCTTACATAGATGTTGACGAAACAGGAACCGAGGCTGCCGCTGTTACCGTAGTTATTGTTACCGCTACAGCCGTTCTTAATCCGCAATTTAACGCTGATCATCCTTTTATATTTGCCATAAGGGAAATGAAAACAGGATTGATCTTATTTGCAGGCATAATGAATAACCCGCTACAAAACTAATTGTAACGGGTTATTGTATTCGCCATTTAAAATGCCGAAAGTACGCCCAGGCCGGAACATGCATCCCAACCGGGGCCTGCAGTGTAGCCAGTATGGGCGGTAGTTGTTTTATTGTCACCTACTGTAATATCACGGCACAAAGATGGATTTGCGTACAAGGCAGGATTAATAAACCCTGCTGTTTTGGCCTTCTGTTGGTTTACCCGGGCAATTAAACCGGCCATTAATGGGGCCACTGCACTTGTGCCGCCAATTACCATTTGCTGTCCGTCTACCAGTACTTTATAACCTGTGTTTGGATCGGCATCAGCCGCCACGTCAGGTACGCCACGACCCTTAAAATTCTTATTGAGTGAAACCGGTACATTGGCGCTCACCTGGTAATCGGGCAATGCAAAAAATTCGCTCACCCCACCACCGGTTGCCGAATCGTCGGCATCATGCCATACGGTTTCGGAGCTTACCTGTCCGCTGCCGTTTACTTTAAGACTGGTGCCGCCGCATGCCAGAACATAGGGACTTGAAGCGGGGAAGTCAACATGGACATTCCCATCATTCACATTATCGTTGGAACCGCTATCGCCTGCTGCAACACAAATAGTAACACCAAGCAGGGCTGCCGCTTTAAAGGCCTCGTTAAAGTTGTTAAGGGACTGTTGTGTCCAATTTATTTCAGCCGCTCCCCAACTGATAGAAACTACGGATGGTTTGTTGGCGGTATCATGGATGGCCTTCGTTATTGCATCGAGAAATCCTTTATCTGTATTGGGGCAAAAATAAACTACGATCTTAGCACCGGGGGCGACGGCGCCCGCTACCTCTATATCAAGCATTACTTCGCCGTCTGCGCTTTTAGCATTTGTAGGGCTGTTCTTGCCTTTGTCAACCGATATGGCTTTCATTGCCGGCGCTTTTATGCCGAGCCCTTTAAAATAAGCGTTAATATCTTTTGTGCGGTAACCACCGCCTAATTCAATGATCGCGATGCATTGCCCTTTGCCGTTAAAAGCAGCGGGGAAACCATAAATATTTGCCAGCTGGTTTGGAGTAAATGCTCCGGGCGCTGCGGCATGCGCAACAATCTGCCCATCTCTTTGCGATATTCTGTACATGGGCCTTGCCACAGGGCGGTTATCCAGCCCAAAAACACCTTCAACAACATCTTTTAATGCTTCCGGAATGTAGATATCACCTTCTCTCACCCTGATCGCCTTGTCGGCCGAGTCGGTTGCCCCCGCCAATTTTACACCGAAAGCACTTTCCATGTCGGCGACACTTCCCCGTAAAATAACGCTCCGGCGGGCCAGGCTTGTTTCCACTGTGCTCAGATGATGCTCATGTGCGAAAGCTTCAACTTTGTCGGCATCTTTCTGCGAGGCGCCAAATTCTTTTTCATAATTACTGTGGGAAATTCTTTCGCCGGCTTGAAGCTTCGATTCGATTGATTTTTTTCTGCGGATACGAACTGTTACTTCTATGGCTTCATCTCTGTTAATTTCGCTGGTGGCATCACCCGCATGTGCAGCCTTATGGCTGCCTGGCAACGCAATTGTTTTTAAAGTTCTCATGATAGATTTTAATTTAGGCGATTAATTAAATTACAGATAAAATTAACTGTTGACCGATATACTATCAATAGTACAATTACTGGTTTTACTGCGTGTTTTTACGGTATTTATTTGATTGGTTGAGTAGTTGATTGGGTTAAGTAGTTGATTAGGTTTTTAACAACACTTCGCCCTGTTCAACTTAATCAACCATCCCGATAACTATCGGGACAACCTAATCCAACTTAATCAACTAATTTTAACAAAAATGTTTTTTTATTCCGTTATGAAGCTGGGCCAAAATACTTGCATCCAATTCGCAGTGGCAGGAAACGCAATTTAACTGCTTGTCAAAACCAAGCTGGCCTAATACTTTGCCCTGGTCAACTACCAGAAATTCGCCTGCATCGTCGGGTAAAACGGCAACACTTCGCTCATCGTTGTTAAAATTGATCAGTACATGAAATTGTTGTTCCGGATGAAATGCTGATTGCTGTCTCATAATAAACCCCTTTCCTGTAAATTTTAAGTAGAAAACTAATTGGCATTTCAAATTTAACGAATAGTTATGTAGAATAGTGCAAGTTTTGTATAAGTTTTTGTTAAAAAAATATACAAAAAGCCGCTAAATAGTTACTTAAACTTAATATTGATTAAACTTTGAGTTTATTTTGGTTAAAATACAAGATCTTAATCGTCTGAACCACTGATTAAGCTGATTTTATTTATTACACCGATTGTTTAACAAAAATCAGCCCCCTCATTTTAATCAATTTAATCAGTGGTTCAGGACTGATTTTTTCTACCCTTTCAACGCCTCAATCTCATTCAATGTCTTAGGCAGGTATTTGCCCAACAATTGACTGCCGCCATCAGTGATCAAAAAATTATCCTCGATACGTATGCCCCCAAAATCGCGGTAGGTATTTAATACATCATAGTTGATAAAATCAGCATACTTGTTCTCTGCCTCCCAGCGATCGATCAGTTCGGGAATTATATAAATGCCGGGCTCAACGGTCAGCACAAAGCCTGCTTCCAGTTCGCGCCCTAAACGCAGTGATTTAAGCCCAAATATGGATGTTTCCTTTTTCAGGACATCAGTGTAGCCAACGTAAGGTTCGCCAAGGTCTTCCATATCGTGGGTATCCATCCCCAGCATATGCCCCAAGCCACATTGGAAAAACATAGCATGCGCTCCTGCTTCCACAGCTTCGGCAGGATCGCCCTTCATCAGATTAACCTGTTTTAATCCATCAGCAAGTTTCAGGCAAGCCTGCAGATGTATATCCTTATACCTCACCCCCGGCTTTAGCATACTGATGGCATGGTCCATTGATGCCAGTACCACTTCGTACAATTCTTTTTGCCGGGTAGTAAAATTGCGGCCAACAGGACAAGTTCGGGTAAGGTCGCCGCCATAGTGCATGGCGTTTTCGGCGCCTATGTCGCACAATAACATTCTACCTTCCTGCAAAGTATTGCCGTAATAGTGGGTATGCAGTGTTTGCCCGTGGGTGGTAATAATGGCTGGGTAGCCTAACCGCGAGTTATTGGCCATCGCCACCTCATGGGCTTTGGCTACCAGTTCATATTCCTTTATTCCAGGCCGCGTATTTTGTATTACTGCTAATTGCATGTCCACGCTGATAGAAACTGCTTTATCCATTTCGGCAACTTCAAGGGGTGATTTGATCACGCGCTGAGCGATCACTGCCCTGATCAGTTTTGGCGAAACGTACCCCGCCACATCACCTAGACTCGTATTGAACCATTCTGCGAGTTTGATTTTATTTTCGGGGCGATAAGGGGGCAAGATATGAACCTGCCTGCCCGATATCAGGGCCTTATGCACATAATGGATCACCTGGTTATATGCTTTTGTTTGTGTGACACTTACCAGCGAAGCCATTTCATTAACGGTGGGCAAAGTGCCCGTCCAAACAATATCATCGATGCTTAACTCATTGCCGAAGATTACTTCTTCGCCGGTATCGGTATCTATAACAGCGGTAAGCATAGGCACATCCAACCCAAAATAATAAAGAAAGCTGCTGTCCTGCCTGAAAGGATAGCAATTGTCTTTATAGTTCATACTGCTATCCTCGTTTCCAAGGAGTAAAATGAGGCCATCCGCGCCGATATTTTGTTTTAATATACGCCTGCGGTCGATGTAAACCTGTTTGTCGAAAAGGTGGAGATCCATGCTGCAAATATATTCTTTGTTGAGAAGAATAGGATGAATATCGAACACCGAACAAGGAATATCGAATGATGAAGTTTTAATTCGATACAGGGCCTTCATGACCTCAGCCTAAGCAACATCGAACAAGGAATTTAGAATTAGGAAGTTTTGGTTTAGGCTTGACCATTTTAGAACAGCTTTATGAAAAACTAAAACCTAACGATCTTTAGCAATCAAACGATTAATATTATTTAACCCGGAAATTCCAATTGTAAAACTTTTTAATTTATTTCGGGTATAGAATCTATTAGCGGTCGACTTTTTATAATAAATCAGACTAATGTAGTTTTTGCTGACAGGCTCACATCGTGGTAGAGGGCATGCGATTTATGCAATTAAAGATAGAATATTACTATGACAAAGGTCAGCAATGAGATGAAAGAAGAAGGCAGGTTCAGATTTATTGCCGATGCTATGCCTCATAAAATGTGGACCTCTGGGCCGGACGGCCGCGCTAACTATTATAATAAAGGCTGGTATGATTATACTGGTGCGCGAACTTTGGAAGAGCTCAGGATCAGAATATGGGAAATTCTTCATCCCGATGAAAGAAAAATTGCTGAATTGGAATGGCCAAAATCAATAGCAGCTGGCAATGACATTGAAATTGAACAACGTTTTATGAGATTAGATGGCGAATATCTGTGGCATTTGACCAGGGTTTGCCCGCAAAAGGATGAAAATGGTAAGGTAATTATGTGGGTTGGCACCTGTACCAACATACACGAACAGAAAAAAGCCCTCGAGGCTTTAAAGATAAGCGAACAGCATTTTAAAGCGCTATCAAACAATAATTCGCTGATTATATGGCAGGTAAATGAAAATGGAATCATTACTTATGTAAATGATACCTGGAAGAATTTTACCGAGCTGGATTTGGACGCGCAATTAATGGTACAGGCTCTGGACGCTGTTTATCCGGA
The DNA here is from genome assembly GCA_025355225.1 of Bacteroidota bacterium. Classification (GTDB taxonomy): domain Bacteria; phylum Bacteroidota; class Bacteroidia; order Sphingobacteriales; family Sphingobacteriaceae; genus Mucilaginibacter. Next base: position 9,298 of record JANYAB010000234.1, on the reverse strand, counting down.
TGACCTGCGGGGAGTAATAGAAAAACTCAGAAATGATTTTCTTGCGCGTGTTCCGATGCAGGCAAAATTCAGGTTCCGTAAAATGGGCGGACAATACCGTTGGATGCTGAGTTATGCAAACCCCATCTATAATCCGGATTTTGCCGGATATATTGGCAGCATGATCGACATTGACGACCAGGAGCGTGCACAAAAGGCGACAAGACAATTACTTAAAAAGAGAGACGAGTTTTTAGGAATAGCCAGCCACGAATTAAAAACACCGATAACCAGTATGAAAGCCTCGCTGCAAATACTGGAAAAATTGTCGCAGGTTGAATTGGACCCCGCAAAAATTCGCAAATTCATTAGCATGGCTAACAAGCAGGTTAAAAAATTAACTGAAATAGTTGATGACCTGCTTGATGTAACCAGGATTCAATCGGGTAAAATGCAGCTTAATTTAATTAACTATCTTTTTCAGGATTCGGTTAAGGATTGTATAAGCGAAGTAATGCAATATACCATTGGGCACCATTTTGTTATTGAAAAAAACGAACCAATAATTGTTTTTGCTGATCGTACCAGGGTAGAGCAGGTCATCATTAATTTATTATCCAACGCTATCAAGTATTCGCCGGATAAGGATATGGTGGTTATCAATATTGAAAAAAATGGTAATGATCTCAAATTTTCGGTTACTGATTTTGGTATCGGTATACCCCAGGATAAGCAGTCTTTTATTTTCGACCGGTTTTTCAGGGTACATGAATCATCGCAAAATTTTTCCGGTCTGGGGTTGGGATTGTATATCTCCGCCGAAATTATTAACCGTCATAAAGGCAAGGTAGGTATGGAGAGTGAAGAAGGGAAAGGCTCGACGTTTTGGTTTACTTTGCCAATTACCAATTAAAAGTGAATTGAGGGTCAGAAATCAAGAGTCAGGAGATAAGAGTTAAGAGATAAGAATCAGCAAAAAAAGCGACAATCTGTCAAGTGACTTAAAGTAAATAGTTAAACCCGCCAGCGGGCTACATAAAGCGGATAAAATAAGTCCTTTTTAATCTTAGTTCTTATATCTTGACTCTTTATTCTTATATCCCGCTTCTTATATCTTGCTTCCTGAAAGGAATATTATATTTGGAATAAAAATTACTTTCTAAAATTAAACCCGGTTCGACCCACCTTTGCCCAGGACATGACTGTGCAGGAAAGGGCCATTATGCAGCAGCATGTCGTTTATTGGGGCGATTGGATGGACAAGGGACGGGTTGTTGTTTATGGGCCTGTGCTTGATCCGAACGGGGTTTACGGTATTGGAGTGGTTGAGGTGGAAGACGAGGAGCAATTGAAGGAGCTGATAAAAAATGATCCCGCTGCAACCATAAATAAATACGAATACTATCCTATGCGTGCGGTTACTCCTAAAAACAAATTGTGATTTTGGCAGCAGCAAAAAAAATGCGTTCCGTATCTCACCCCGGAACGCACATCAATATCATATCTAATGATATTGAATCAACTAAATCTCAGATAATATTTGAATATTGATCCAAGCTCTTATATGATCGTGTTGATCGTTTTTTTAAATATGGCCTGTTCTGTATTTTAATTTGACCAGGCTGATTGTTCTTATATACTATTGTAAATCAATTAATTGAAATAATGTTTTAAAAATTTTAAAACAAATCACTAATATGAACTGAATTTTGTTTTAAAAATTGTGTAAAACCGCGATGTTATTGTCCAGAACATTTATATTTTAATTGTTAAAAAGACAATTATCGCTATTTTATTCGAATTTAACAGTTATTTCACGTTTGTAATTGTCGATTTGTTACTGTAAAAAGTTTGTTACTTATGAGGCCATTTTTGCTTGGTGCACTTCTTTTTCTTCCTGTTTTCTGCTTCGCACAAAAGTTCAGCAAAATGGATATTCAACGGTTTGGGGCCGAGGCCAAAGCCGTAACAATTATAAGGGACAATTGGGGGGTACCGCATATTTATGGTAAAACAGATGCTGATGCCGTTTTTGGCCTGATGTACGCACAATGCGAAGAGAATTTTAAGGGGATAGAACGCAATTATTTGTACCAGTTGGGCAAACAGGCCGCAGTGGTTGGTGACGGTCGCTTATATGAGGATGTACAACTTCAGTTAATTGCCGATAGCGCGGATGCCATTAAGGATTATAAAGCAAGTCCGCTATGGTTTAAAAAGCTGATGAATGCATTCGCCGACGGCATCAATTATTACCTGTATCGTCACCTCGGGATGAAGCCGCTGTTTTTTCATCATTTTGAACCCTGGTATGCCTTGATGTTTACTGACGGGAGTGTATCGGCAACGCAAACCGGCGGTATCAACCTTGCCGAAACGGCGCGCTTTTACAATAAAGAGCCATCAGCGGATATCGGCGCTGTTTATAAACACGGCACTCTGGAGGATTTTATTACAGAACGGGAAACGGATTCGAATGGGTTTGCCCTCGCACCTTCAAAAACGGCGTCCAAACACGCCATGCTGTACATAAACCCGCACGTTCCTTTTTATTTTCGCGATGAAGTGCAAGTGGTAAGCAACGAGGGGCTGGATGTATATGGAGCGGTTACCTGGGGGCAGTTTTTTGTTTACCAGGGCTTTAACCGGCATTGCGGCTGGATGCATACCACCAGCTACGCCGATATTGCCGACCTCTATGCCGAAAAGGTGATAAAAAAGGATGGTCGATGGTATTACGAATACAACGGCAGCCTGAAATCGGTTACCACCCGCCAACTGGTGCTGAATGTTAAAAATGGGGATAAAACAGAGCAACGGACAATAACAGGGTATTACACCCAACACGGGCCGGTGCTGGGCAGCCGCGCCGGCAAATGGCTTGCGCTGAAGGCCAATAACAGATCGTACAATGCTTTACTTGAATCGTGGCTGATCACGAAGGCAAATACCTTTGCCGAATATAAAAAGGCGATGGGCCTGCTCTCTAATGCTACCAATAACACTGTTTATGCTGACGATCAAGGTAATATCGCCTTTTGGTATGGTAACTATATGCCCAAACGTAACCCAAAGCTGGACTGGACACTCCCCGTTGACGGCACCACGTCAGCAACTGAATGGGAGGGTGTCCATTCTTTGAACGAGATTGTCCATGTGTACAATCCCGCAACCGGCTGGATAGAGAACTGCAATTCAACACCCTATACTTCTTCGGGGATAAGCAGTCCCGATAAACGAAAATATCCGGCTTATATGGCTCCCGATGGACAAAACTACCGCGCTCTGAATGCTATAAAGTTATTTAGCAATGCCAAAAATATAACCATTGATGAATTGATCAATAAAGGGTACAACCATTACCTTACTGCTTTTGATGTGCTGCTGCCGTCATTATTCAGCGCTTACGGTGCCGTAAGTGATTCTTTGAAGCGAGTACTTGCTGAACCTGTGCAGATATTGCGGCAATGGGACAGGCGTTCCGCGATCCATTCTGTGGCTACCACGTTGGCGGTGGAGTGGGGTACACGTATGCTCGATGCGCTGCCGCATGCCCAAACTGTAGAAGAATCTACCTATCAAACTGATCGGGTAGGCGCGATGCTTAAAATCATGAGCCCTCAAAAACAGCTGGATTATCTTAATGAAACTATAAAAAGCCTTCAAAAGCGCTTCGGAACGTGGATAATAGAATGGGGCGACATCAACCGCTACCAGCGTTCTGCCGATGGCATAACGTTTGATGATCAATTATCGAGTATTCCTGTAGGATTGGTTGGTTCGCAGTTTGGGCAATTGCCGTCCTTTCAGAGCCATGCTGTGAATACACAGAAACGTTACGGGTACAGCGGCAATAGTTTTATAGCAGCTGTTGAATTTGGGCCCCGCGTAAAAGTCAGGAGTATAGTAACCGGGGGCCAGTCTTTCGATCGGGCGTCGGGGCATTTTACCGACCAGGCCGAAGGTTATGCAAACGGCCGATTTAAAACGGTATTGTTTTACAAAGCCGATGTGCTTAAACATGCCGAAAAGAGCTATCACCCCGGAGAATAAAAACCGGGTAGTATGTAAAAATATTTTTGCCTGAAAAACAACATGAAAAGATACCTGTTCGCCATTAGTCTTTTTTTTATTTGTGCAGCCGGACGCGCCCAGATTTTAACTTTTGGGGACCTGCTCAATTTAACCAGCATGACCAATGATCAGGGACATGATTTTTTAACTTTGTCCAAAGGTTTTAAATCCACAGGCGTTCAGGTGGTTGACGGTAAAAACGTAGATCAATACAAAATTACCCGCGGGACACCGGAGAAAATAGAAATCGTCCTGCTCGGTGTCAACTCAAATGGGGCAGGTACAAACCCGCCGCGTACAGTTACTTATACTACTACCCAGGAGCAGGATATCAATAACTTGCTTGCGGAAGCTAAAAAGTCGACTCTTACTTTAGTTTTCCAGGGTTCGGATGTGAATAAAAATATTTACCGCTTTGATAATTCTCTTTTCAAGGCCAGTATTTCCCTCAGTTTCGATAAAAAGTCCGGAAGCGTTGAAGTGCAGCAGCAATAGGATGTGCGGATGTGTGGATGTGCGGATGTGCAGATGTGTGAATGTGCAGATGTGCAAATATGCACATTAATTGATTTTACTTAAGCTGATTAGCTGATAGGTTAACGGTTAGGCTTTTGCAATTCCATAGCCGGACGGACGAGGTTCTGCATCATCGGTCTAAATGGTTACCGCTTTGTCGAAAACAAATACCAATGCATTTTTGCTCTGTCAGGAGGCTACCCGATTCTATTCCATCATCAGGAGGTAAAGCGCCGGTAAGTTTTTTTACCGCAAATATTCGATCACAATCTTCAATTACAGTAAATTGCGCCTTTAATTCCCGTTTTAAATATGGCAACAGAAGTTAAGTGTCCGAGTTGTGGTTTTGGATTTCCGATTGAGGAAGTAATGGCCGAAGAGTATAAAAAAGAACTTCGGGTGAAAATGCAGGAATACACGCAGCAAAAAGAAGAGGAGTACCGAAAAAAGGAAAACGAGTTTGCTGCAAAAGAACGGCAGCAACAGTTGCTGTTTGAACAACGTTTGGCAGAAGAAAAAAAGCAAATACAATTAACAATTGAAGAAACATTGCGCAAATCCATAGCATCCGACTTTGAGAATGAATTGCTGATGCTGAAAAGCAATGTTAAAGAGTCCGATGAAAAGTTAAAGGCTGCCAGGTCAAAAGAACTTGAATTTCTGCAAAAAGAACAGGCGCTTAAACAAAAAGAAGAGGAACTGGAACTTTCTTTACAGCGAAAATTGCAGGAACAACGGAATGAATTAACTGAAAACATCAGGAAGCAGGAAGCTGAAAAATTCAATTTGAAAGATACCGACTACCAGCTAAAGGTAAAAGAACTGGAAAAACAATTGGACGACCAGAAAAAACTGGCCGAAGAAATGAAACGCAAAGTCGAGCAAGGCTCTATGCAGTTACAGGGCGAGGTACAGGAACTGATATTGGAAGAGCTATTGCGTGATCATTTCCCGTTTGATGTAATCAGCGAAGTAGGTAAGGGCGTACGCGGTGCTGATTGTATACAAACGGTACGCAACCAGTTTGGACAGGAATGCGGACGCATCATTTACGAGAGCAAACGCACCAAAGATTTTTCTGCCGACTGGATAGACAAGCTAAAAAAAGATATGCGTGCCATTGGCGTTGATGTAGCGGTAATCGTTAGCCAATGTTATCCAAAAGGCATGGACTGTTTTGGCGAACGGGACGGCGTTTGGATATGCTCCTTTGACGAAGTTAAAGCAGTATCCTACATCTTGCGGGATAGTATTATTAAGCTCGCTAACCTCGCTAAAGCACAGGATAATAAAGGCGATAAAATGCACCTGTTGTATGACTATTTAATAAGCAACGAGTTTTCGGAACAATGGAAAGCCATCCGGGAAGGATATATGCATATGCGCCTATCTATACAAAAGGAACGTGACGCCATGGAAAAACTGTGGAAATCCCGCGAAAAACAACTGGAAAAAGTATTACTCAACGCTGCCCATATTAAAGGCTCAATTGAAGGTATCGCCGGAAGTGATATGATCCATTTGAGTTTGGGAGATGATGAGGATGCCTTGTTGTTGGAATGATAAAATTAAGGGGAACTATGAGTTGTGCTGCGCTAAACTCGCAGGAGCGGAGTGCTGCACCTGGACAATACCCGTTGCGATAATTGTTTTTGAAGTATAAATTAGCGACTTAAAAATATTTTGACAAAACAAAAGAGGTATCACAAATTGCGATACCTTCGATACAATGTTTTTAAGATCACAATTTGTGATCTTAAAAGGACGTCCGCTACCGCAAGTTTAGCGTGGCGGAACTTGTGATATTATTCTTCAATAAGTTCTTCAGCGTATTATTTAACAGAGCACCTAATAATTTTGGATTACAATCCCGAAATATCATGATGAATTTGGGTTGCAATCCCGAAACATCATAATATTCCGGGATTTGCAACGAATCTCCTATTTTATCCGCCTGTAAATTTCCGTAGTTACTTCGCCTGTTTTCGAATCATGTATTACCTGGGAGTATTCATCATTACCATTAAATGTGATCGCAATAGCAAATTTGCGGTGAAGCAGCTGGCTGTGGCTCGACATTTCGTCCTCCTCGCTAAGCGTATCGCTTTTTAAACTGAAACTGCCGTAACCAAATCCATTCTTAAACTTGGTTGCTGCCTGATCCGCCGGGTAACGGTGGATGAACATAAAATGTCCCCTCCAGAATACCTTATATTGTGTTTCATTTTGCTTTAAAGTATCTGTCCCTTTCAGCCAAAAGGTTTTATCCAGCTTCCATAAACCATCCAAAACAGTAGAGTCGGTTGTAGGAAGCCTGGTATATACTTCTGTTAATTTGTATTTCACACCCTTCACCACTCTCAGGGCAGGAATAATCTGGATGTAACCTGTATCCGTTGGTGTAATCACTAAATTAAAGGTTCTAATAGAATCGAGCGATGCGCTGCTGTATACACTGCGCTCAATAATTCTATGGCCTGTGTCTGTCCTATATGAACCAACACCAAATCCAACAGATGAATCTGGCGCCGTACCTGCATAAATGAAATGATGATCAGTATAAATTTTGATCTGCGTCCTTTCATAAGTCGTATCCCTCTTCCCGCCACTCACCGTTTGTTTATCCAGCTTATACACACCCGCCTGGGATTCTTTTTTTGATTGCTTACATCCGTAAATTAAGCAGCTTAGTAAAGCTGCGCATATTAGAATTTTTTTCATGTCGATTAAGTTTAATGTGAATGGGGAGTTTCTGGTTTATTGGAAAGGTCTTATTGGCGTGTACACATCATTAACGGTCAGTAAAAAATGCGCCCACGCAGGGGGGCTATAGCCATCTGGAGTTTTCATTCTCATAAATTTATTATTTAAGTTAATTGGTATAGTAAATTTAACTATAATATATGCTATAATCAATAGTAAACAAAAGATCGGTGAATGTTGTTTGCTTAGTCAATAAATTGACTTTAAGTCTTTCGCGAATGCTGATCCCAGGAGGGGTGGAGTTTTATCGGTAGCGTACCGGATAAAAAAAAGCGTCCCGGGTCTCATCCCGGAACGCTGATCAACTAAATCAAGATCAATCTCATGTTTGATCTTTTCTTACCATCTTTCTCAAGGATGAGTAAGGTCTTTCTTGTTTTAATTGGTTATTATATGAGTGGTTGATTAGGTTGGTTGGGTTAAGTGGTTGATTGGGTTAATGGGGTTAATATCTTTCTATTTATAACCATTTAAGCCATCCAACTTAGTAAACCTAATCAAGCAACAAACTACTCCTGGTCAAATTCGCCAACGGCGCGCAGATCCACATTATCGCTCACCATAGCCGCCGGCATTTTCCCAACGCCGAAATCGTTTCTGTTGATGGTGCCGGTAACTTTAAAGCCGGCTATCGGCTTTTGGTTTCGCATATTTTTCCCGGTGCCGGTAATGGCCAAATCGAGTGCAACCTGCTTAGTTACGCCATGCATGGTCAGGTCGCCGGTAAGCTTGTAGGTTTTATCACCCGTTTTGGTGATGCTTTTGCTCGCAAAAGTTAGCGTTGGAAACTTAACAGCGTCAAAAAAATGATCGCTTTTCAAGTCGTTATCGCGCATGTCGTTATCGGTATTTACTGAACCTACATCCGCCGTCACTTCGAAAACAGCATCGCTGAAATCGGGTTTGGATGAAGTTAGGGTAGCATCAAATTTTTTGAAGTTGCCGTCTACTTCTGAAATTGTGAGGTGTGTTACGGTAAACCCAACCTTGGCATGTGCTTTATTAACCGTCCATTTGGTTTGTGCAAACACCGGGCTGCATAACATTAAAACTGCTGCAAGTAAATTGATCTTTTTCATGTTGTTATTTTTAGTTAATACTTTAATTAATTTGAATAATAAATTTCCGTTATTGTAATGAACAAAACAACCCTAACAGCCAAATCAACAGGCCATTCCACACTTTTGTTTCTGCTGTTTTTTTTAGGCGCTGGCTCGTACCCCATAATGGCTCTTTTATTTAGTCGCCGCCGCCAAATCCGCCACCGGGAGGGCCACCGCCGCCCGGACCGCCGCCGCCTGGCCTAAAACCTGGTCCGCCCGGGCCAGGACCCATTGGGGACTTGCCCGCAAATTTTTGGAGCCGCAGCGTAAAAGTAAGCATGTAATAACGACCCAACCGGTTAACATTGCTCTGGCTGATATAGCTACCCGTTTGGGTCGATGTGAAACCGGTATTCTGGTTAAATACATCGAGTGCTGCCAGGCGCAGTGTTGCAACGTTCTTCTTTAAAAAGCGACGTTCTATATAAGTGTTAAAAATATTGGGATTGGTAGCGCCTTTGTAGCCTTCATAAATGGTTTTGGTGTAATCGTAACTAATGGTCCAGTCTTTCCAAACATAGTTTTTACCATTCGCGCCAAGGTTAATGGTCCTGAAATTGCTGTTTACATTAGCCTGTGGTATGGAGTTAATAGAGTGGTTAATGCTGTAGCTGCTATTTAACTCGGCATCTATCACATCGGTGATATCAAACCTGAAGCGCAAGCCTTGTGTCAAAACCAAGTTTTTAGCAATATTTTTCTGCGTGGTCTCGGCAAAGTTAACCGAATCCACATTGCTGATATAGGAGATGTTATTGTTGTAGGTAATGTTACCATTTATCAGCAAAGTATATTTCCGTTTTTCCCAGGGTTTGGCGTACAGGTAAAAAGCCGACGCCGAATAGAAACCTGCCGCGTTTTGA
>JANYAB010000621.1 GCA_025355225.1 Bacteroidota bacterium | reverse complement strand
TAAAAAAATCAGGTGTGTATCAAAGCTGACAAATACAAAGCCAATTTAATAAAAGCCCCCCCCGATGGTATTAATGCTATGATATCGATGGGGTGTTAAATATTATAGTGTAAATATATCTCGATATGGGGAATTGTGTAGATTATATTGCACATTTATTTTTTCGTAAAATATTGATTTATTGCGTATTACGAAAAAAAACTATAATTTAAAAGAAATATTTAATATTCTTCAGAGCTACCGAAGAAGGGAAAATACCTTAAACCAAACAGAGAAAAAAATTGTCTGAATAATATCTTTTCAACTGTGCTCTTTTTTTCGCCTCAGAGAGCTGGTTCAACAGCATTAAAAGGCGGTTGTGCAGTGTCATGATTTGTGGATTAATTTGGTTATTGAAGTATTCGGACAAGGAATCAGGGTACCCCTAAATCCAGTCAATCATGGTACAAACAAGAAAATCATTAAAGTCGTTTATAGGTTACTGATCGTATAAACTATAGTAATTAAATAATTCGCAGCAGGGGGATAAATATAACCCGGGTTAATAACAAAATCAATGCCGTAAGTACCCGTCCCCCGTCCGGCTTTTGTACCTGACGAGGCAACTAATGGCGCAGCAGTTGCAGTAAGACCCACGTATGTTGAGCCGCCATTTAAGCGGTATTGCACTACAGATGCCGGCATTGCAGGCGTGGCCCCACCGGTAAAATTTGCGGTTTGACTGTTGATAGTAATATAATAGTTCTTATTAGATTTATAGGTTAAAGTGGTGGCGTTTAAAAGTGTTATACCATTAGTAATAAGCGGGGTAGTATTAAAATTTATCGATGTAGCCGTGTTAGCCGTGATCTGAAGATCCAAAACCGTTGGCACTGTGATAGGTACTGCTATTGTTGATTGGGTTTGACCAAAAGCATTCATGTGGAGTATTCCGACGAGAAGGGGCATGAAAATTAATAAGGACTTCCGCATGATGATACTTTATTAATTGTTGCAAAATAATAAATAGATTGTTAGTGTATGGTCTCCAGATGCGACTGTCGGCGCTTGTAAATAGGCGTTCATAGGAACAACCGAGGGGGTTAGGGTAATTGTAAGAGTTTCAGATGTGGTACTATTCGGATCAACATTGGTAGCAACTGGTAAATATTGATTTGACAATGTTACTCCTAACACCGGAGCTGCGCCTGGCGTAGACGCAGCCACTTTAAAAGCACCAAGAGGGATAGGACTGTCGGGTAAGGATCCGGTATATGCTATACTACCCGCAACGTACAATGTATAAACACCGGTAAAAGTTTTACCGTTAGCGGTTTTTGGTAAATTATTTATTGTAACTATTATAGAATGGTCAGTTATGGAGGCGGCTGTAAAATCAGCTATTGTGACAAAGGTTATAGAAGGAATTCCGCTAACCGACATGCTTGGACTAAGAGAATGTGGGTGGCTATCTACAACATTACCACAACCAGAGGTTAGCAAATTACAACCAGATGGGGGAGTTGTCGGATTTTGAGCTCTTCCATAATAAACTACAAACACCAATAATAAAATAAAAAGATAAAAGTGCTTCATGATAATTGCAATAACCCATCAATAGCGATGAATATAGGTTTAATTTTTAATTACATCTGCCAGGTCTAAGCAAAAACGTTAAAAACATGCAGGCTGGATGGCTTATCCTTCCGGATGATTTTTAAGAAAAATATTTATAAAAATTCAGTTGGCAATCTTTTGCAAACTATATTCGGTCAATAATGATGCCATATCCGTTTAATGGATTCCACCGGTTTTTATGGAACGATAACCGGTAAGAAATTTCCATCCGCCCCCAGGTTTAATATACCGCTTATTGCACCCTTTAAAACCTTTATTAACCGCCTGTCGTATTACTAAGAAATTTGGCCTTGTTATTGCAGACTAAAGGGTAAACCTTGAATAATTAATCATTTAAGTATCAATTTCAAACCAAAAAAACAAACGATATCTGTATCTTTTTAATTATCAGTAATTTATAGCGCAACATAAACGCCAAACAATGTTAATGAAAATATATATATATTTGAGAAACTATAAATTAAAGCCCGATTTTTGCATTTAAGGTATGAAAGTTCAATTCATTAGTAAATATGTTTGCTTTGTTATTCTAATCCTATTATCTTCAAGGTCAATTGCTCAACGGATCAATGTAAATCCCACCATCATCAGCTTTAATGCAAGCGCGGGGCAAAGCTCCACCCTCACGGGTACGCTCGCCG
>JANYAB010000509.1 GCA_025355225.1 Bacteroidota bacterium | reverse complement strand
AACGATGTGGCGTTATCCGAAATGCCTACATCAACCTTCAGTTGGGTACTCGTTATCATTTAACCAACGATCAATTTATAAGCAGCCAGCAATCTATTATGGAAGATGGCAGCAATGAATTTAAAGAGTCAGGGAAAAAATATCTCAAAATAATAAAATCTGTGTATGACGAACTTAAAGATGATCTGAGGCCTGTTAATGACAATTTAATAATTGAATTTTACAAAGCTCAATTAGCACAAATCGGAAATGCACTTGACAATCTTCAATTTAATGAAGAACTGCACAACGCGCGTAAAAAAATAAAAATATTGGTATATAACCGTAAAATCGCTTACAAAGCATTAGACGGTAAATTACATGTTGATAACGATTACCTGGATAAATTGCAGGATAGTATCGGTACCTGGCATGATAATGATCTGGCCATTGAATTGTTTTCGACCCCGGAATTGAACGACAAGCTGGTTATTTCTAAAATCAAGAGGCAAAACGCACGAATTAAAAAATCGATTCTGATTTTAGCCAGCAATTTTGAGGAGAAAGCCACATTAGCAGTGGTAAACTGAAAGTATAGAATGAGCTATGGGTGTAGAGATAGAGAAAAAGTTTTTGGTTGACCATGACAAATGGAGCCGGCTTATTAAGCCTGAGGGCATCCATTACCGTCAGGGTTACCTACTTAATAACAAGCAGCAAACTATACGCGTGCGTATTTCAGATAAGGAGGGCTTTTTAAATCTGAAAAGTAAAGTATCCCAATTAACCCGTAAAGAATACGAATATGTGATCCCATTAGAAGATGGCATTGAAATATTAGATGCTTTCGCAAAAAGCGGGACAGAAAAGGTACGCTACCGTATCCATTTTGGAGGCAAACTATGGGAAGTAGATGAATTTTTGGGCGATAACAAAGGACTATTAGTCGCTGAAATAGAACTCAGGGATGAAGCCGAAGAATTTGAAAAACCCGACTGGGTGACCACCGAAGTTACCGATGATGACAGGTATACTAATGCCAGTTTATCCACAATGCCTTATAGTAACTGGTAATTAATTTCTTATGACATTATGCTTAAAGTTAATAAATATGCATTTAAGCTGTTTAAATTAAGTAATTAACACGTCCGCAATTAGTTGTATCCCCCGCAATAAAATTTCGCAATTCAGAACAATTGTCTGTTATACCACGTATAAACAGCATAACTACATCAGGTAGTTGTGTCTTTTTTAATATTACTTAATTTAAAATCTGTGAGTATGAAAATTCTGGTAGCGGAAGATGATCAATTAATGCTTAAAATGCTTGAGTTTCGCCTTAAAAAGGATGGACATGAAGTAATTGTTACACATGATGGCCGCGAAGCGTTGGAGAAAATCAATGATTTCCAGCCTGATCTTGTAATAACAGACATTATGATGCCTTACTTATCTGGCCTTGAGATTATCGGTGCGGTGAAAAAGAAATACCCAACTGGCACTCCGGTTATCATTCTTTCGGGAATGGGGCAGGAGAATGTGGTACTGGAAGCATTTCAGCTTGGTGCAGACGATTACATCACCAAGCCATTCAGTCCCAACGAGCTGTCGGTACGTGTGCGCAGGTTTGATGTATCGTTAGTTAAATAATAAATAACCGGATTGTTGAAATAATAAATAAATCAATATCCCATAAACTACTAATAATGACCAATGGGAATTCAATTTGTTTCGTTGAAGTAAACCGTTTAGCTATCAAAACATTTTTACCTAACGCTTTTATTATAGGGCTGCAATACCAATGGGTAGTAATAATATTTATCGCCTGCTTAATGATAGGCCTTTTAACATACATGTTTTTTTACATGTACTTTAAAAGTAAACATGAAAAGAAGCATGATAGATGGCGATTAATATCTGATCTTCTTATACGTAAAGCTGTATTTTATGATGATGAGGAAGTGCAGGCAGAAACAACAATCCCCGTTACCGCAAGGGCTGAAAAGCTGATGCACAATAAGCATTTCAGAATGCTATTGACTTCGGAGATATTGTCGGCTAAAAAAAATATAACCGGAATAGCGGCCGATAATTTGATACATCTTTACCAGCAATTAAAGCTCGATAAATACGCATTAAAGAATTTGAAAAGTCGTCAATGGCATATCAAAGCAAAAGCCATACAGGAACTTACTGTAATGGAGATGAAAGAATTATTAACCTTGTTATATCCTCACACCAATAACGAGAATGAACTGGTACGCATGGAAGCGCAAACTGCTATAGTTCAGTTTTGCGGTTTTGACGGTCTCAAATTCTTAGATATTATCACTTATCCCATTTCAGAGTGGCAGCAAATAAAATTATTACAGCAATTATCCCAGGTGCCTCCTGTATATATCGGCATTGATGACTGGCTTAAATCACCCAATAATAGTGTGGTAATATTTGCTTTAAAACTTGCCCGCAGTTACAACAGATTTGAATTACACGATATTATAATACCCTGCCTGGACCACAGAGA
>JANYAB010000462.1 GCA_025355225.1 Bacteroidota bacterium | reverse complement strand
CGGTATCGAATAAGCGAACACCTGGAAGTGCGCACAGCGCCATCACTGATTTTTGCCGACCGGACATTAAGTTACGTTTTTGCTACCCCGTCGCAAAATGTCGATAAAACGGTGCAAGCCACTGCTTTCGAATTCCCTATATCATTAAAACTAAAGTCAGATCGTATACAGGATTTCAGGGCTTATGTTTTAGGAGGGGTTAAGTATTCGGAAGCAATTGCTACAAAAAAAAATATACCTGGCACTGATCCGCTGGAACAGTTGGTGCGAAATAAAGGTGGTTTTGGCTCTTATGAAGTTGGCCTTGGCTGCGATATTTATTTTGAATATTTTAAGTTATCGCCCGAAATTAAATTATCTAATTCATTTGGGAACATATTGACTCCCGAGAACAATCCGTTTTCGGCCCCCATCAATAAGCTATCGTTGCATACCATTACGTTTAGCCTGTACTTTGAATAAATATGCGGATTTTGGATGTGCAGATTTCAAATGTGCAGATGTGCAGATTTCAAATGTGTCGATAAATGATTGGGCAGACGAATTAGCCCTGTGGTATCGAATGTAAAGCAATTCTGTTTCCTTCTGAATCTAAAAACACAGCCATGTAACCATGCTCGGGCGATATTTGTGTTTTGGGTATAACGATCTTCCCTCCCGCCGCTTCTATTTTATCAAGTACGTTTTGTACATCGGGATTACCATTCAAATAAACCAGGGGGCCGCTTTCGGCTGAGGGCTTATAAAACTCGCCGGCGTAGCAAATAGCGCCGCCAATATTCATCGGATTTTCTATCGGGAACATCCGCATCTGTAACTGTTCCAAATCCAAAGGGATCATCTGGATATCAAAAATAGCTTCGTAGAATTTTTGTGCGCGGTTAATGTCTGTGGCCGGAATTTCGAACCAACTGATGGCGTTTTTAAATATCATGGTGGTTGATATAAGTTTTAGTAAAATTAAAAGAATTATTTCTTTTAATGAAAAGGCATAAATATTGGCTCAATAACAATATGCGTTTGCAGTAATTCAATTTTATCACCCCTGAATTGTAAATTGCCGCTATATGCTTGATACAATTAAAGTAAAACTATTTGAATTAGAGCGGGATCAAAATATTACCATTTTGTACGCCTGTGAATCAGGAAGCAGGGCTTGGGGGTTCGCTTCACCCGACAGTGATTTTGACGTACGTTTTATTTATGCCAGAAATGTTAATAGTTATTTGAGCATAACTGATTTACGTGATGTGGTAGAACTTCCTGTTAATGAAATATTAGATATTGGCGGGTGGGACATACGGAAGGCCTTAAAACTATTTCTTAAATCCAACGGACCTTTATATGAGTGGCTTCAGTCACCTATAATATATCAAGATGATTCACCATTTGCTGCAGAACTACGATTACTTATGCCAAAATACTTTTCTTTAAGAGCAGGAGGCAATCATTATTTTTCCATGGCTTTAAACACGGTAACGAATGACTTGCAGGCAGATAAAGTTAAACTGAAACGCTATTTTTATGCAATACGCCCGGCATTAGCATGTAAATGGATTGTTGAAAGACAAGCTGTTCCGCCTATGGAATTTAGTAAACTAAGAGCTCTAATCACAGATCGATCAATCCAGCAAAGCATTGATGAACTATTAGCCAGGAAAAAAATAAGCGATGAAAAAGCCTTAATAGAACCTGTCCTTGTTTTAAATGAATGGCTGGCTGATATTTTATCAACTTGTAAAGACGCAATAAATCAAATGCCGGTAAATCATCATTCCACTGATGAATTAAATAAAATTTTCAGGAAATATATTTTGGCATGAAGTACGACCAGTTGCGGAAGCATAAAGAATATATTCTTTTGGATTGCATTAGCGGAAGCAAAGCTTATAACTTGAATTTACCTAATTCTGATACTGATAAAAAAGGTGTTTTTATTTTACCCAAAAGAGATTTTTATGGGTTTGAAGTTACAGACCAAGTTGCCAATATTACAAATGATGAAGTTTATTTTGAAATTCGACGCTTTCTTGAATTGCTAACCAAAAACAATCCCAATATTCTTGAATTGTTAAACACACCCAAAGAATTCGTTTTATCAAGACATCCCTTAATGGATTTGATCAAACCGGAAGACTTTTTATCAAAATTATGTTTCGATACTTTTGCAGGCTATGCATTAACTCAAATAAAAAAGGCAAGAGGTTTAAATAAGAAAATAAATAAGCCTTTTGAAGACAAACGAAAGTCGGTTCTTGATTTTTGTTATGCAGTTTATAAAAATGGCAGTGTTCCTTTGATTGAATGGTTAAAGGATAAAAATATTTCACAAGCAGATTGCGGCCTCGTAAATTTGGATCATTTTAGAAATGTGTATTTGCTTTATCATCAAAGTCAGATTCCAGAAGGCAATAAAGTAAAAGGGATTGTCTCAGGCTATGATGCAGATGATGTGCAATTAAGTTCGATACCTAAAGGAGTGGATCCTTTCGCAATTATTAATTTTAATAAAGATAGTTATTCGATTTATTGCCGTGAATACCGGGAGTATAAACAATGGGAAGAACAACGAAATGAAGTACGGTACGCAAGTACCCTATCACATGGAAAAAATTACGACGCTAAAAATATGATGCATACTTTTCGGTTGTTAAATATGGCTGAAGAAATAGCAACATATAAGAAGGTAATAGTCTATAGGGAGGACCGGGATTTTCTGCTAAAAATACGCAGCGGCGAATTTGAATTTAACCAATTAATGGAAATGGTTGAAGAAAAAATAGAGCATATAAAAAACGTTTATGCAATTTCAAATCTGCCAGAAAAGCCGGATATTCGATTAGCTGAATCGTTAGTTATTAGAATCAGGGAAGAATTTTACTTGCAATAAAACTTTATATTACAATATGTCCATCACCACCCGTCTCGCCACTTTTGAGGATATCCCTCAGCTGCAGCAACTGATCGCGGAATCGGTAAGGGGCCTGAGCGCCGGATATTATACAGCCCAGCAGGCGGAAAGTGCTATTAAATATGTGTTTGGCGTCGACAGTCAGTTGATTGCTGATGGCACCTATTATGTTGCCGAAACGGAGGATGCAACAGTTGCCTGTGGCGGATGGAGTCGGAGAAATACACTGTATGGCGGTGATCAGCACAAGGGTATCGAAGACCCTTTGCTTAACCCGGCAACGGACGCCGCCCGTATTCGTGCCTTTTTTGTTCATCCTGACTGGGCAAGGCATGGCATAGGGCGCGCACTGATTGATCTATGCGAGACAGCAGCGCGGCATTATGGCTTTACGAAAATGGAAATTGGCGCTACATTGCCGGGCGCACCGCTTTATGAAGCAATGGGTTACAATGTCGTCGACAAAATTAAAGTACCGTTACCTGACGGGGAAGAGCTCCGTATTGTAAAAATGAAAAAAGAATTCTAAACCCCGTGATTAGTACCTTTTTCAATTGTACGTGGCGCGAGAAATAGCTCCATCAAAAAAATATTATGAAAATTATCTTATTACTATTGTTTGCCTTTGTTTTGCCATTAACCACAAGGTCTCAGCAAAGATCAGAACATATCACGGTTGATGGCCTAAACCGGGAATTTATTACTTATTTGCCCCCGGGGACGGCTAAAATGGACAAACTCCCGGTGATTATTTCCTTGCATGGCCGCCTTGGTAAAGCCGCCGGAATGATGAAGTTTGCTGATTTCAGGCCGACTGCAGACCGGGAAAAAGTAATTGTAGTTTGTCCGCAGGGCATAGACCGGAGTTGGAACGATGGTCGCGAAACTCCGGCAAATAAAAAGGGAATCAACGATGTTAAATTCATCGATCAGCTAATTACTTACATTGTTACTACTTATAACGGCGATGCCGGCAGGATATATGTAACCGGTATGTCGAACGGTGGATTTATGACCTCGCGGCTGGCCTGCGAACTGAATAACCGGATAGCAGCCATTGCAGTAGTAGCAGCCTCTATGGATGAAGACATGAGCTATCAGCCCTCAAAACCTATGCCCGCCATGTATATTCAGGGTACAAAAGATCCCTTGGTTCCCTTTAAGGGCGGGTTAATGAAGAAAGGTGCAGGCGGCGGCATTTATGGGCATGAGGATATACTAAAAAAGTGGGCGTCGGTAGATAATTGTGATAACAAACCGATTATCACCCACCCGCCCATTAAGGTTGACGACGGCACAAGTATTATTAAAGAGGAATACAGCAATCCTGCCAATCAAATAAAAGTGATCGGTTTCACAATAGTTGATGGCGGGCATACCTGGCCCGGCGGATCGCAATATATGCCCAGGTTTGTTATTGGATCGGTATCAAAGAATTTGGATGCCTGTGCGGAGATATGGAAGTTTTTTAAAGAGTATAAATTGAAGTGAATGGTTGATTAAGTGAGTAGTTGAATATTTTGTCTGAATTTGTAGGAACTCATTCAATCTAATCAACCCAATTAACTTAAAACCAATGTCAGCAAGTTCCGGGTTTTATGGCACCACTATACCGGGTAAATTTGTGGTGTTAAAAGAAAATTAAGATGGAAACACAGGAATCAATTAACTATGAGCGTATTGCTGAAGCAATAAATTATATCAGGCTTAATTTTAAGGAACAGCCCAATTTGGATGAGGTTGCTGAAAAAGTAAACTTAAGCCCTTTTCATTTTCAGCGGATGTTTACCGAGTGGGCAGGCATCAGTCCAAAGAAATTTTTGCAATATCTTAGTTTGGAGTATGCAAAAAGTGTTTTAAAAGAAAAACAGGCCACCTTATTTGATGCGGCGTTTGCTACGGGCTTATCAGGTACCGGTCGTTTGCACGATCTGTTCGTCAATATCGAAGGAATGACGCCTGCAGAATATAAGAACGGAGGCAAGGAACTCCGCATTAATTACAGCTTTGCTGAAAGTCGGTTTGGGAACATAATAGTGGCATCCACTTTAAAAGGTATTTGCTACCTGGCCTTTGCTGATGACCGGGAGGAGGCCTTCGACCAGTTACAGGAGCAATTTCCCAATGCTGAATATCACCAGGTGGTTGATCTTACCCAACAAAATGCCTTGTATATTTTTAAAAAGGATTGGTCAAAACTATCTACCATTAAGCTGCATTTAAAAGGGACACCTTTTCAGCTCAAGGTATGGCAAGCCCTACTTCAAATCCCAATGGGCGGCTTGCATACTTATGGATTAGTTGCCCAAAATATCCATTTACCTAAGGCCAGCAGGGCTGTCGGCAGCGCTATTGGCGATAACCCGGTTGCTTTTCTTATCCCCTGTCACCGTGTAATAAGATCGACGGGCGAATTTGGCCAGTACCATTGGGGTGCAACCCGCAAATCGGCCATTATAGGCTGGGAGGCCGCACGTGCGAACGCAATTGCTTAGCCCCCTCTAAATCTCCCCCGGTAGGGGAGACTTTTAAAAACCCCTTTACTTAAAATTCAATTTACATGAAACAAACCATTGAGCAATTGGACTGGGACGGGATAACCAGCCAGATGAATGATACGGGCTACGCGTTGGCCAGAAATGTACTCACAGCTAAGGAGTGTGACAACCTTGTACAGCGATATGATGTTCAGAGTTTATATCGCAAAACAATAGTAATGGAGCGCTATCGCTTTGGCATGGGCGAATATAAATACTTTAGCTATCCGCTGCCTGATGTTCTTGAACAGGTAAGGCAACATGTGTATCCTAAGCTGGCTCCAATAGCTAATAGCTGGATGAAAGTATTGAATATTGATAAACATTTTCCCAATAGTTTGGCTGAATTGCTGGAGCAATGTCATGAACACGCGCAAAACAGACCGACGCCTTTGATATTAAGTTACAGCAAGGGAGGGTATAATACCCTGCACCAGGATCTGTACGGCGAAGTGTTTTTCCCCATGCAATTGGTGCTGTTTTTGGATGAACCCGGCGAGGATTATGAAGGCGGCGAATTTGTGCTGATAGAACAAAGACCAAGGGCGCAATCGAAAGTGATGGTGCTAAAACCGCGCAAAGGTGATATGCTGCTGTTTACCACCAATTTCAGGCCGGTAAAAGGCAGTAAAGGATATTACCGGGTAAACATGAAACATGGCGTAAGCGAAGTAACAGCGGGCAAACGGCATACCTTAGGAGTGATCTTTCATGATGCCGCATGATACAGCATTCGGATATGGGTGATAGTGCTTTTAAAAGGAGCCGCCAATTAAAGGTATTGATTGATAATGGCGAAATACGGCTGGCGGGAAACAGGAAGTTGAAAATATATGGCACCCTCAATTGTGCTTCGGGGAAAAGAATGAGAATGGATAACAGGGTGTTCTTTAAATCGGAAGAAGAAGCAATAAACATTGGCTATAGACCATGCGGGCATTGTATGCGAAAGGCTTATCTGCAATGGAAGGCACTATGATATAGGTAACGGCGTTAAGTAATGAATTTTCCCGACGCAGATATCTATATTTAGGCTTCTGAAACTATGTCAAAAAGAACTATTTTATTATTAATATTAGGATTCGTTGCAATATCATCAAAGGCGCAAATGCCCGACAGCTTGTTTAGCAAGCTTGGCGATTTTGATCTTGCCCGATTTTACGACAACGTGAGCGGTGCCATTATTTTGGGCGAAAAAATATTACCTGATACAGCGAAACTTCCTGCAAAAGCGCGTATCAGTTTTTTTGGTCATCTTGCTAAGATATATGAAGATAACGGGCAGGATACGAAGGCCGTTTTTTATTATGAAAAAGTAGCTACCGCTGTTCCGGATTATTATGTGGTACAGCGTGCCCTTGGTTATTTGTATAATAAAACCGCCGAAACGGTTCAGTTAAAACTTTTTGCATCCAGCAAAGATGATCCGGCTTATAAACAACTATTTGCCGCCTACAAAGATGCAGTGCTAAAAGCCCTGCCGCACCTGGAAAAGGCCCAGGCCTGCGACCCAAGCGACGAAACCCTCGACCTGATCAAAACCCTTTATAAAAACATCCACGATGAACGAGGATTGAACTCAATTAACAGCCGTTTGCCTGATTTGAGCAAAAGCTGTATCGATATATTAAGTGACCATTGAAATGAAATGCGGAAGTCGGATTGTTGAAATGCGGAAGTTTTAATGTCCGATTAAGCTACACGGGTTTGAGGTATTTGACAATTTTTTATTTATTTTGCCAGCATGAAAACCAGTCAGATAGTTGCTAAGGTTGTTGTGCGCTTATTTTTTTTATCGTTGCTTTTAGCTGCTATTCCTTTGTTCCAGGTTGACAGTTCAAAATTGCAGCATTTGTATATTGCTGCGAAAAACAAATGGCTGTTTTTCTTTCCGCTGTTGCTGATTGTGGGATTTGTTTATTTCTTTACACGCTGTACCACCAAAAAATACACAGATCCCGATTCAAACTGGCTGCTGGTGATCAATACTTTTGTGTTGATGGCATACTGTGCCACCCTTTACTTTAAAGTATACGAACTGGTAAGGTAATTAGCCCGCTATTCAGTTTTCATCTCTTTTTCGGCAGATTTCTTATACTCATATTCGCCCCCAAAAAGAAAACCCCAGGGCTTAAGGCTCTCTATACGATCGAAAACTATTTTAAGAATGGCAACTACCGGGATCGACAGGAACATACCGGACAAACCCCACATCATTTCGCCTATTACAATACCCAGGAAAGAGATCAAAGCATTCAGCTGTACCTTCTTCCCTACTATGACGGGCAGCAAAAAATTTGAATCAACCGCGTGAATACCGAGCACACTTATAGCAACTGTTATGGCATCACTTACATTTCCGGTAGCGAAGGTGATCAATGTGCTGAGCAGTAAAGCGGTAAAAATACCCACGTATGGAATGATATTAAACAGCCCCACAAGAACACCCAACAGCACAGCGTACTTGATACCTATCAGCCAAAAGGCTGTACAAGCCACACAAGCCACAATAAACATTTCGAGCATAAGGCCCAAAATGTATTGTCTTAATATGCTTTGAATGTTTTCAACAATATCATGTACGGTTGCAGAATTTTCATCATTAAAAACCCATATCAAAAACCGGAGCAGCAGACGCCTGTAAATTAGTATTAAGAACGTAAAAATAAGGATGAAGGCGTAAAACAACATTAGGGATGATAAAGCGCCAAAGGTGGTGCCTATTACGTTCCCGCCTGAGGACATGATCTTGCTTGTTGCGCTGTGCACATAATCCATCTGCTTTTCCATATCGATATGAAACGCAATTTGAATCCACCCGCTCAAATCGTCGAGGGATTGGCTTACCTGCTTTTTAAGCATCGGCCAGTCATCAGCTAATCTGGATATTTGTGAACCTACCAGGTAAATTATGCCGGTTATAAACCCTATCAATAATATTATTGACAAAAAGGACGAAATGCTTCGCGGTAGCCGTAACTTCTTTTCGAAAAAGGTTGATATGGGAAGCAGCAAGATGGCAAACAAAAACCCGAAGATCAGAGGATCAAGTATTTCCTTGCCCAAAATGATCAGATACCCCAGGGCTATCAGGCCAACCATTA
>JANYAB010000376.1 GCA_025355225.1 Bacteroidota bacterium | reverse complement strand
TGAATTTTTCCTTTTGTAAGTGGTAATTCCTGTCCGTTATCCATCTGCCTGTTGTGATACAATACCATCATTACTTTGCCATTTACAACGTGTATGCTAGTATCGCCATGGCAATACAGGTCGAGTGTATTCCATTGGCCTGATGGATTTTCTCCGTCGCCATCCTTTGTACAATGCCTGCCCTGTTTGCTGTCTGCGCTAAACGTAGTAACTGTGCCATGCGGACTGTAAACGTAGTCAGTTTCAGATTTTTTAATTACAGGCACATCAGCCATGCCGCCGGCAACACCCCAATAATCACCGCAATTACCTTCTTCTATCTGAAACTCCTGCGAACGCATCCAGGCGCCGTAGTCGGCACCATATTTACCAACGGAATGGTATAGCAGGCCGCTATCTTTCTTTTTGTTCTTTTTTTGTCCCCATGAAAGTGCTCCCCACTTAAACTGCAATTGGAGGTGATAGTTTTCATATTCCTTTTTGGTAGATATGGCTCCCCAGTTCTGACCCGAAATATGGATAATATTTTCGCCGTTTTCCTTTGCTATGCTGAAAACATGCCGTGGGTCATTGTTCAATCCTATGGGTTGGCCGCTAATAGGTTTGCCGCTATCGTCCAGGTCGGGCCCGATATAGGTGTCCCAGCCTGTAAGATCCTTTCCGTTAAACAATTGTTTCCAATGATCCTTTTTCCCGATGGTTGTAAAACTAAATACAATGGCACAAAGTAGCAGCAGCGGTATAAGCCTGGCAGAAGATTTCATGATGAGATGCTTTTAATTGATCGAATATAGGAATTATGCCAAAATATTAGCGTTCCTTTCATTTAAGTGAGCTAAGTAAGCTTTAGCTTTCGAGTATCGGGGTAAATCTCTTCTATTGTTTGTTTCCCATAAAACCGAATGATCTCCTCCTTCTCTTGCTCATTACCCCGCTCAAAAACACGTTTAATAACCGACCGCTTTTGTTTTTCCCAATCTATTTTAGTGATAGAGGTATCCCAAAACAGGGCTGGGCGGATTAACGACAGGTTGGGTTGATTATTTGTTTGTTGCTGTTGCTTTGCTTTCTTAATGTCATGGTAAACCTGCAAGATCATGAAATATCCTTCGTCTATGCCCAGCGCTTGTTCAACCTTTATTGAAAGTGACGTATTCATATCCCTTTTTCCTTTAGTAATAGCTCCTATTGTTTGGGGATATTCACTGATGGATAAT
This sequence comes from Bacteroidota bacterium, assembly GCA_025355225.1. Lineage (GTDB taxonomy): Bacteria > Bacteroidota > Bacteroidia > Sphingobacteriales > Sphingobacteriaceae > Mucilaginibacter. The sequence goes on along the minus strand of JANYAB010000376.1, from coordinate 19,669 downwards.
GCAAATCGCCCCTTGGCAAGCTTTCTTTTTTTAAGCTCTCTTTCCAGAACAATCCCCGGGTGTATCCCCTTTATTATTTGAATATCTTTATTCATATACAAATGTAAACAAATTTGTTTACATTTTATTGTTTATATTGTTGAGTAATAAGAAATCTATTGTACTTATCCCTGATGATTTACTTTGACAAGACTATACAAACCAATACAGGAAAATCGCTCTGATTAAATAAATTTGAGTAATTATGGAATATTATTTTTAAAAAGATAATCCTGCATTGTCCAATTCCAAAAACCTCACTTGTTATTGGGGTATAAAACAAATTTTTCAATAACAATTAAATCTTAAAAAAATGGAAGAGTACGCATTAATTATGAGACACGAGGATGGCACCAAAATAGCATCGCCAGAGCAAATGCAGATCTGGATGAAACAAACTATGGATTGGATCGGCGGTATTGCTGCCCAAAACAAATTCGTTAGCGGCACTGGTTTGCTTTTTGATGATGCCAGGGTGGTAAAAGCAAACAAAGTGGTAACTAACGGACCCTTTGGTGACATTAAGGAAACGATAGGCGGGCTTATTATAGTAAAAGCAGACTCCGTTGACGAAGCCGTAGAATTTGCGAAGGGCTGTCCTGTTTTGCAGGGCGAAGGCAATACTATGGAAGTAAGAAAGATCGCTAAGAGAGACGGTGTTCATTAAATCTCAAAAGCCCCTGTGAGTATTTACGGGGGCTTACATTAATTATGCAGGAAACAGAATTAATACCGCATTTATTTCGAACGGAGTTTCGTAAGATTACCGCTGTATTGTGTAAGCTATTCGGCATAGAAAATGTAAATATTGCCGAAGACATAGCCAGTGAAACATTTTTGTCCGCGTTAGAGATTTGGCCATACAAAGGCATTCCTGAAAACCCGGCAGCCTGGCTTTACGCCGTAGCTAAAAACAAAGCTAAAAACCTGATCACCCGTGACCAGGTTTTTCACAACAAGATCGCTCCGCTCATTATATCCTCATTGCCTGCCGGCCAGGAGATGGAGATAGATCTGTCCGCAAAAAATATAGCCGACAGTCAGCTGCAGATGTTGTTTGCGGTTTGCCACCCTTCCATCCCCGCTGAAGCGCAAATTGGCATGGCGCTTCGTATACTATGCGGTTTTGGTATTGATGAGATCGCAAATGCATTTTTAACGAATAAGGAAACTATCAACAAGCGTCTTTTCAGGGCTAAAGAAAAATTGCGAAGCGGGATGGTGGCCATTGAATTTCCTCCCGAACATGAAATTAACAATCGTTTGCAATCGGTCTTAACCACTTTGTATTTGTTGTTTAATGAAGGGTATTACTCTGAAAGCCAGGACACCGTTTTGCGTAATGATCTTTGCCTGGAAGCTATGCGGCTAACCTACATGCTTGTTGACAATGCACAGACCAACCAACCTGACGTTAATGCCCTTTTAGCGCTGATGTGTTTTCAATCCTCACGATTTGAGGCCAGGAAAGATGAAAATGGTGAAATGGTTTTATACCAGGACCAGGATGAATCGCTATGGAACCAGGAGCTGATCACAAAGGGGGCTTATTACTTACACAAAGCCTCACACGGAAATAGCTTATCAAAATACCACATTGAGGCCAGCATTGCTTATTGGTATACAATAAAGAAGGATACTCATGAAAAGTGGGAGAATATCTTACACCTGTTTAACCAGCTATTGGCAATTGAGTACTCGCCAATAGCGGCTCTTAACCGCACATATGCGCTTTCGAAAGCGAGGGGAAATGAGGTAGCAATTGAAGCTGCTGAAAAATTAAACCTTACAACTAATCACTTCTATTTCACGCTGCTTGGCGAACTCTACAAGGATATCGATAAGGAAAAAGCAAAAGAAAATTTATTGAAAGCATTGGATATCTCAAAAACCCAGGCAGACAAACATACCATCCAAAATAAATTGGACCAGCTTTGATCCTATTTATTTATTCGTCAGGCTATCTCATCACCGATTGAGCACCGGCGTTAACCGGTTAAAATACCTGAATTTTTAAATTTATTTTTATAATTATGTCCAATTCCAGTCAGCTAATTTGATCTGTAAATATAATTTAAAAATCTAATAACCTTAAAATTAAAACATTATGAAATATGTATTAATAGGGATAGGCATAGGTTCGGTTTTGGTTATGTCTGTTTTACTCCTTGCTGGATTTTGGTTCGTTAGTAACCAATTATTACCCCCGGTTTTGAAGGTGCTTCAAAGCATTGTAACTGGGGAAATTGATATTATCAGGGGATTTTACGAACTTGTAACTTTGTTTCGGTAATTAACCTATTTTTGGACGGGAATTTTTTTTCAGCAAGCGATAATATTTATTTCATAAAACATTATCGCTTTTGGTTTGTAAAGTTGATAGCATTTATAAATCCTGTCGCTATTACATTTCCGTAAAAGGTTTTTATTCAGTACATTGCTCAAAAAGATACGAATACCCATTTCAAGAAAAGATACGAATACCCATTTCAAGCCCAAGCTCCGATAATGTCTAAAATTAGAAAGCCCGAAAAAGAATCTCTGTCTGCAATTAAAATTCCTGTGACCGGCGAAGTACCATTAGAAACGCTCGAAGTCGTCCTCAAGGTGGCATCTTTGGAAGCTGAGTATATCCAGGCCGATATGGACCGGATGGTCAAGACCAAAGACGGACTGATAGAGCAATTGGAAAACGAGCTGACATTGTCCCATTTGGAGAATAAACGGATAACAGCACAGCAAGCGGTCTTAGCCGATCGGTTGGAATTAGCAAACCAGGAACTAAATGACCTCTCATACACGGAAAGAATTATTAATACCCTGCGCGATCCGCTTATCGTAATGGATAAGGATTTGAAGGTGATGAGATGCACCAGCGGATTTTACAACAAATTTAATGTAACCGAAACAGATACAGAGGGCCATTATTTCTTTGACCTTGGTAACCAGCAGTGGAATATCCCCGAGCTTCGTTATTTGCTGGAAAGTATCCTGCCCGAAAAAAAGATAGTTATTGATTTTGAAGTTACACATGTGTTTCCATCTATAGGGCGCAGGGTGATGAGCTTAAATGCACGCCAGCTTGATAAAGCGAATGGCGGCCAATTGATCTTACTGGATATTGAAGATATTACGGATAAACGAAAAATCGAAGAAGGCCTGGCTGAAATAGAGCTTTTGCTCCAGGAGAGCAAAGACAGGTTACAGTTGGCTATAGACGCTGCCGGATTGGGGACATGGGATTATAATACCTTAACAGGAGAACTGATCTCCGACTCGCGTTGTAAAGAGATGTTTGGCCTTTTACCCACAACTCATATAGACTATCCCCGTTTTATAGCGCTTATCCATTCCGAAGACAGAAATCATATTCATGAAATCTTACAACAAGCATTAAAAGGTGCGAATAACGGGGAATACGAAGAGGAGTTCAGGACAACTGCAACGACTGATGAAAATTTCAAATGGATCAAATTTAAGGGCAAAGCTTATTTTAACGCTGAAGGCCATGCTTATCGCCTGGTGGGAACGTCAGTTGATATTACCGGCCAGAAAATACTCGATCAGGCGACGAGGGAGTTATTGAAAAAAAAGGATGATTTTATGAGCATTGCCAGCCATGAGCTTAAAACACCTATCACTACGCTAAAAGCCGCGCTGCAACTGTTAAACCGGAGGAAAGATAATAACCCTGATAAAATGACGGGCACCCTGATTGTACAGGCAAATAAAAGCATGGAAAGGGTAACCACGCTGATTGAAAATTTATTGAATACCAATAAATTGACAGAAGGACAGCTTCATCTCAATAAAACCTCATTTACAATAGCTCAAATGATAGCCGATTGCTGCCAGCATATACGGATTGCCGGCGTATATAGCATCATCGCAGATGGCGATAAAGAATTGATGATATATGCAGATGCTGACCGCATTGACCAGGTTGTAATTAACTTTGTGAACAATTCTATAAAATATGCGCCGGGTTCTAAGGAAATTCACATCAGTATTGAAAAAGTAAATAACATGGCGAAGGTATCTGTGAGGGACAATGGCCCCGGTATTCCCCCTGAAAAACTGCCTTATTTGTTTGACCGTTATTACCGCGCGGATAGCAGCGGCCTGCAATATTCAGGCCTGGGATTAGGACTGTATATAAGTGCAGAAATTATAAAAAGACATAACGGAAAAATCGGAGTGGACAGCGAGATTGGTAAAGGGAGCACTTTTTGGTTCACCTTGCCGTTGACTTAGGCTGTACTGGGGTAAATTTAAATGGCGTTGTACAAACAATTCCTATTTATCTTTTCTCTAACCAGCCATTTTACGTAAACGCCTGATGTTTTAACACTTAGCCTTTACGCTAAATTCCGCTGGAGCGTGAATTCGCACTTGCTTTTCAATTCCCTTCAAATATTACACCCGAGGTAGGCGTTTCTTTAAGCCCGATCCTTTTTAATGCCGGAAGCAAAGGTTTGATCTTTTTCCATAACCAGGCAGATAGAATTTCGGCAGTAGGGTTTTCTAATCCCGGAATATTATTTAAAAGGGCATGATCAACTATTTCTATTACCGGCTTAACGGCGATTTTCAGGTCGGTAAAGTCCATCACCCATCCTTCTTTTTTTAACAATTCACCTTCCACGTAAATAGTAAGGTGGTAAGTGTGCCCATGCATATCCCTGCACTTGTGACCTTCCGGAACGTTGGGCAAAAAGTGGGCCGAGTCGAATGAGAATTCTTTGTATATGATCATAAATTAAACTTAATTGATTAGCTGCGCGTAGACGGCCAGCTTTTGCTGCACGTTAAATCAGTGCTTTCTTTTTCGATTAAAAATTAGTTGGCAAGTAATGAAAATTGCAGGGATTAAAATATGATAAAGGTCACTTATAAACGCAGAAGCTTAAACTGCTTCATTAGTTTCCGTAAATATGCGATTATGCAGACAAGTCGAATGAAAGCTTTTTTTTAGGTTTGCGTCCGATGGAACACGTATTGGATAACCCGGCCTGGAATGCCTTAATTTCTGGCAACAAACATCTTTCTTACGGCAACGAACAGGTTAAATATTTCGATAAGGAGGTTTCGCCTTTTGCGGGGATAAAAGAAAACTCAATGGATAACTTCCAGATACTTTTTGAGCTAATCCCGCATAATGTACCCATATTGTTTATTACACCAGTCGAAATGGAGTTTCCCGGTCAGTGGAAAGTTTTGAATTGCATAACAGGATTACAAATGATCTATGATGATCTGGCGGAGCCTGCCGACGCAGAGTTGGAATTGCTCCGCTTGACGGACGAACATATACCCCAAATGCTGGCCCTCACCAAATTAACCAACCCCGGACCATTCGCTGCCAGAACGATCGATTTCGGGCATTATTACGGAGTTTTTGAAGGAGAAAGATTGGTGGCAATGGCAGGCCAGCGCCTGCACATTTTTGAGTATGCAGAGGTAAGTGCGGTTTGCACACACCCGGACTATACAGGCAAGGGATATGCCAAACAGTTGTTGCTTCATCAGTTAGGCCGCATCAAAACAGCATCGGGCATCCCGTTTTTGCATGTCCGTTATGATAATGAACGGGCCATTAAAGTTTATGAAAACCTGGGATTTGTTACCAGGAAGAAAATTTATTTTTATGTGTTGAAGAAAAATGATGGGGTGCAATGAAGTGCTTACAGGATACCTCGCTGAGTCAATAAAATTTCCCTGATGCTTGCAAGATGATGGTCATCGTGCTCGGCAACAAAATATGCCAGGTCAATAATACGCATCGGGGTTTTTAAACGCGGATGTAAAGAAGAGGTTTGTAATTGTTCACCATTCAAACTCATCAGCTTGTGTACAAATTGCTGCCTTTGTTCTCTGAACCGTTGCAGGAGTATTTTTATTTTTGTTGCGTTATGATTTGCGGTATGTGTTTTTTGATTAGTCAGATCAGCCACTCTTAATTCAGATAATCCCTGTACAAAATCATCAATTCTGCCCAGCCAAAGTGGTTCGAGGTCGGAGAGATGGCCTATTTCTTCTTTGATCGACCACTTGTCTTTCTGTTTTAAGGTAAGTAAGGCCGGTTTCAATTTACCGGTGATTTCTTCGATCCTCGCCGGTGTTCCGCTTAAGCGTTCAATAATTGAAGGCAAGATGCCATTGTCTTCAATTATTGGAAATTTTCTTTTGAACCATTCAGTTTTTTGCATTACTATTTAGATATTGAAGATGTTATTAATTAAGACTGCGGGCGGTGTTGCCGCCACAGCACTAATTTACGAAATTCAATAATCAAAAAAGAGTCTTAATCTTTTGGGCTTCGCCTTTCATTTTTCGTTATTTTAGCTTGATTTTTATAAACATATTGGCCAACACCTATCAATTTTTATCATGAGAATAGCAACCTACAATGTAAATGGAGTAAATGGTCGGCTGCCTGTGCTGCTCCGCTGGCTCGAAGAAACTGCACCCGATGTGGTTTGCCTGCAGGAGTTGAAGGCCCCTCATGAAAAATTTCCGGAGGAGCCCATACTTAACGCCGGTTATAATGCGATATGGCATGGCCAAAAGAGTTGGAATGGCGTTGCAATACTGGCTCGCAATGCGGAGATCATTGAGCAAAGGCGGGTGCTGCCCGGAGACCCGGAAGATGAGCACAGCCGTTATATTGAGGCCATGGTCAATGGTATCCTGATCGGCTGCCTCTACCTGCCAAATGGCAATCCTGCTCCCGGACCAAAGTTTGACTATAAGCTGCGCTGGTTTGATCGGCTCATAACCCATGCGGCCGGACTCCTTGCATCGGGTATGCCAGTGGTTTTGACCGGGGACTACAACGTAATGCCTACCGAACTCGACGTTTATAAACCGGAGCGCTGGGTGGATGATGCCCTGTTCAGGCCCGAAACGCGTGCTGCTTACAAAACACTTGTTGACCAGGGATGGACCGACGCGATACGCAAACTACATCCAAATGAGAAGATCTATACGTTTTGGGATTATTTCCGTGACGCCTACAGCCGTGATGCGGGATTACGCATTGACCATTTCTTACTGAGCCCGGCTATTGATAGCCGCCTCCTTGCTGCAGGTGTGGACCGCAACGTTAGAGGATGGGAGAAATCAAGCGACCACGCGCCGGTATGGATAGAACTGGCTAACGCTTAGAAACAATTTTCCGCCTATGCGTGGTGTTTTCAATGTAAAACCCAACACCGAAAAGCATTAAATCTTTCGACTAAAAGGCTCCGGCTTTAAGCTAAGGCAATAGGAGCTGTCCCTGAACCTGCACTTTTCGGGTTTAACAGCATGTGTTTTTATCGGACCCGATAAGAGAATCTTCATCCTAATGTCAGCATCATCATAATGGTGTCAAAAAACAGTATTTGGTGTCATTTTTAGTAAACTAAGTTGACGAATATAGTCAACTTAGTTTACATTTGGTATATCAAATCAACAGACATGAAAATGCAATGGGTAAAGATGGATCAGGCAATAACCGGGAATTTGCCATCAACAAATTTTAATGTTAAGAAAACAACAGGTCAGATCATTCATTCAATAATTAGAGTCATTTTTTTTTCACTTCTTCTTGTGTTGAAGCTAAACCCGGCATCAGCGCAGAGTGATTGGAAATTAAGGACCGAAAAAGAAGGGATAAGGATATATACCAGCGCGGTGCCCGACTCAAAAGTTAAGGCCGTTAAAGTTGAAGCTGACTTTAATGCAACTGCGTCCCAAATGGTTGCTTTGGTGATGGATGTAAAAAACAGTACTGATTGGGTGTATCATTTGAAATCCGCTGTATTGATTAAACAGGTTTCGTCTTCAGAGCTTTATTATTATTCAGAAGTAAACCTGCCCTGGCCTGTAGGGAATCGTGATTTTGTAGCCCATTTAACGGTTACTCAAAATCCGGATACAAAGGTGGTGACCATTGATGGTCCGGCTGTACAGGGTTTTGTTCCAATAAAAAAGGGGATCGTCAGGATCGGTGATTCTAATGGCAAATGGGTTATCACGCCGTCAGGCAACGATGAGATAAGAGTGGAATACACGATCCATGTAGATCCCGGAGGTGCTTTGCCTTCCTGGTTAGTCAACATGTTTGCTACAGAAGGGCCGCTGAAAATTTTCGAGAACATAAAATTGCAATTACAAAAGCCGATATACAAAAACAGTGTTCTGGCCTCTGCTGAAAAATAACTGAATTTACTTTACCAGAGCCTAATGGTTTAACGGGTAACTCTTTTTAGGGAATCGAGGTATTCGGGGTTTTTATCTATCTCAAGATGCCGGTCCCTTTCCATGTAATTAATTCATCCCCTGGTTTAAAAGTGCCTTTGGCTTTTCTGATGAATGCAATTTGCTGCCTACCGAATCCGAACAATAAGCGGGAAGAATATTGTTAACTTATACGGTTACATTCTTGCCGGCAGGGTTTACTAATAAATGTTGAACAAAATTATTAACATTTAAAAATCAGTAAAATGAAAAAAACAATTACCGGCACTATGCTCTTAATGGCTTGCCTGCTTTTTAGCTGTCAAAAGGGTGCGAATCTGAAACCACAAACAACTGGAGGCCTCACTCTAAATAGTGGAACAAATCCCGGCAAAGTAACGACACCTCCCGTAGTTACTATCGCCCCGCCAACGGATACTGTTACTTCAAAATTACCGATCGGCACCCTTATCAGTGTTGGGGTATGGAAAGTGACATCGTACGTTGAAGGGACATCAAATGCCACCGATAAATTTGCCAGCTACATATTCACTTTTAACAATGCCGGTAAAATAACGGCCAATCAAAATGGTAATCTGGTTTTTGGTACCTGGGTTTACTTAAACGCCGTTTTTTATTATGGTATTCCCATTTATGGCTCCAGCCCCGATGGCTTTAATGTTTATTTAGGCACAAGCCGTCCGCTAAGTTTGTTGAGTAAAAATTTATTTATCAGCAAAAAAACTACCACCAATTTCTATCTTGATAGCGTAAACCCTACCGAAAACGGGCATGTCACGTTTACAAAAATTTCGAACTAAAACTTAATATAGTAAATCAAAAAAGCCGTCTCGGGAAATATCCTTGACGGCTTTTTATATGAATGAACTTGAGCGCTATTATCAATCAATTTTTCCGGCTTGTAGTTCCCATGATTATCCACATGGATGATATTTAGTTGATGCGCACGGTAACAATTTCGCTATTACCATAAGAACTGCTTTTAATTAATTATAATTGATCTTCTGGTTGTTTACGGGCAACAAAACCTTAAGCTGATTGATTTAAGTATGAAACATTTAATTAATCTATAGGTTAAGAAAAGTATAGTTGATATTAATTATTGAAAATGAAAGTTTTTAAACCCTGACCGTGCAATTAAACCCAACCGATAGAGGGCTCACGTTATTGAAATTGCTGTTATTATTCTTGTTTACAAGTATTCAGGGTATAGCCTGCAGCCAGGTGATTGCTCCGATTGATTCCCTCAAAGCGGATTCGTTGCTGGCCAAAGGTAAAAAGATTCAAAGACGGCCAGATAATCTCTATAATCAATATGATTTTAGTGATTTAACCCGCAATATTCTCCACCCTAAAAAGAAAGCAGATACCTTGCATAAAGGTTCGGGTATTACCGTTGTTCCTAACGTTGCCGCCAATCCTACAATTGGCGGTCAGCTGGGTATTAAAGCGGTGGCCGGCAGAAGGTTAGGTAACGATCCCAATACACTGCTATCGGTTGCCGCAACATCCGCTTCCATTACCACAAAAGGGATCATTTATTTTTACGTCAATCATAATATATTCACCCCAGGTAATCAATGGAACTTGCAAGGCAATCTTGTTGTCTCTAAAAGCGTCACACCCGACGCAGGCTTTGGCATAGGCCAGGGTAAGGATGAAGGAAGTGCCGCGGAAACGGTGCTGGCAGATCCCACCCATAAAATTTATGCTTATCATTCAGTCTATTTCAATTTCAGGGAAAAAATATATAAAGAAGTTGCGAAAAATCTTTTTCTCGGAACTGGGTTATCATTTGAGGTAAGGCGGGATATTGAAGGAAAAGATACAGTAAACAATGCAACGCCCTTCAGTGTCTACAACAACCAGCATGGATTTCCGCAGGATCATTACTCGGCAAACGGCTTTCTTTTTAATGTTGAGTATATCACACGTGACAATCCAAACAGAGCCTATAAGGGTATTTATTTTGATGCAGGGTTCCGGGTTAACCAAACATGGATAGGAAGCACAAAGAATTCTGTACAATTTACCACCGACTTCAGGAAATATTTTAGTTTATCTGATATAAATCCCGAAACTGTGCTGGCGTTCTGGAACTGGGGCTCCTACCTCATCAGCGGTACGATACCTTATCTTGAGTTACCGGGTACCTCGCGCGACGGTTCATTTAGAAGCGGGAGGGCATACACCTCTCAGTATTTTAAAGGCACGAAATTCAACGATACGGAGGCCGAATTCCGCTTTCCGATATTGAGTAATAAATTTGTCAGCGGTGTTACTTTCGTCAATTTGCAAACTGCCAATGATGAACAGGGTACTAAACTATTCCAGGTATTTCAACCGGGCTACGGTGCAGGTTTACGGGTATTGTTCAACAAAGCAACGCGCACCAACCTGGCGCTCGACTACGCCTTTGGCAAATTTGGCAACAGGGGATTCTTCCTGAATTTAAATGAAGCATTTTAGGAACCTTTTTAATTAGATTTGTTTTTAGGTAACTAAAAAGATGTCGAATGTCTTTAGCGCCTTCATCAGATCAGGAAGTCTCTGAAAGAGCTCCGCGTGGGCCACGTAGCCCTCCGACCTACTGGCTCACCCGCTTTGTCATCCTTCGCCTGCTGGGTGTAATTTACTCAGTCGCCTTCTTGGTAGCCATCAACCAGATCGTTCCTTTGATTGGCTCGAATGGGCTCCTTCCTGTAGACATTTATCTGAAGCAGTTGAGCCATGCGCTGGGATCGGATGGAGCCGGTTTCGTTCGGCTGCCATCAATCTTTTGGCTATGGCATTCTGATACGGCGCTTTTAACGGTCGCATGGATCGGGTTTGTGCTTTCCTGTATAGTGGTGGCTGGTTACGCCAATGCGCCGCTGCTTGCTGTGCTCTGGGGTTTTTATATGTCCATTGTTCACATCGGGCAGGATTGGTATGGATACGGTTGGGAGATCCAGCTCACCGAAACCGGGTTTCTCGCTATCTTTCTTTGCCCGTTGCTTGATATGCGCCCGTTTCCGAGGCGTGCGCCGCCCTTGGCAGTGATCTTTTTATTCCGGTGGCTCATCTTCCGCATCATGCTGGGTTCCGGCATGATCAAATTCCGTGGGGATGAAATATGGCGCAACGGGACCGCGCTCTATTACCACTTCGAAACACAACCCATTCCCGGCCCACTCAGCCGGTGGTTTCATTTTCTGCCGCGCATTTGTCTTAAAATTGCCGTTTGGTTCAACTGGCTGGCCGAGCTTGCGGCGCCCTGGTTCATATTTTGGCCGCGACCGGCACGGCACATTGCAGGGTCTGTGATCGTGCTGTTCCAGATCACGATTATCCTTAGCGGCAACCTCGCTTTTTTAAACTGGCTAACAATTGTGCCTGCCATGGCTTGTTTCGATGATGGCTTTTGGGCGAAGCTGCTTCCGCGTCGGCTGGTCCGCAAGGCCGAAGCCGCTGCCGATCGCGCCGAAGAATCCGTCCCTATGCTCACCACCGCATGGGTGCTTACCGTGATTGTCGCGCTCCTGAGCATCCAGCCGGTAATGAACATCCTATCGCCCGGGCAGGTTATGAACACCTCGTTCGATCCGCTGGATCTCGTTAATACCTACGGTGCATTCGGAACCGTAGGGCAGGAACGTTTGAATGTCGTATTCGAAGGAACGATGGACGATACCACAGGCAACAAAGCCAAATGGGAACCCTATATCTACAAGGGCCTGCCGGTGCTGCCCGACAAAATGCCGCCACAAATAGCCCCTTACCAGTTGCGGTTAGACTGGCAAATGTGGTTCGCCGCCATGTCGACGGCCGACCAATATCCCTGGACATATAACCTGGTATGGAAACTGCTGCACAACGACCCCGGCGCTGTCAGTTTGTTTGCCGGCAACCCCTTCCCCGGCAAACCGCCGCGGTTTATAAGAGCGGTATTATATCGTTACAAATTTGCAGAACCGGGCAATCCGCAGGGTCTTTGGTGGACCCTTGAGCAGGTTGGCGATTGGATACCGGTTGTATCTGCGAATGATTCGCGGCTGCTGAAATTTTTGGAATACGAGGGGTGGGTGAGGTGAAAAATGTCTACTTTTCAGGGCGTTCCATTAAAATGTGGAACACCCTGGAACACCCGGAACGGTATCAATAGTTAATAAATTTAACTTTAAGTATAGTTGGAAATGCTGTGAAAGTTAGGGGTGGCCACTTTCAAGCCGGATACTGATACGCACGGCAAACAGAGGAGGGTTTGAACTTGGGAAGTCGGGAGGCGGCTGCTCAGTGTGAATTATGTTCTCTGACGAGATCTTCGTGAATACCAACGTCATCCAAAACCGATTTTAAATAATTTGTTAATCTATACCTATACATTGCAATGGTTAAGTAAACTGGAAGCAGGGTTATAACCCATGCAAATGTTATGAATAAAAACTTATTCGCTCCAGGGATTAACCACAAGCATATAATACTAAAAAATATCAAAAAACCTATTAAAACCCAAAGACCACCCTTGACAGGTTTCACTTCCGCAATAATTTTTGTTGATCCGATATTGGCATTAAAATGAAGGACGATAATTCCCATACCTCCGATTGGACTGTAGAAAATGGGATCTTTTTTAATTATTGCACGATAAGCGTCGACCTGTATTTTCTTATAGTTAATGTTTTCAAACGAAAACCAACTTGTTTCCCTATTAGCCTTCTCAATACGTTCCTTAAATGTATTTACAATGCTATCTTTAGATTGAACGGTCGTTATAGTATATCTTCGATTTAATCTATCTATCCATGCCACGTCCTAAATATACAATCTTTCATAGCATTCACCCTCTCGATTTCCTTTATTTTTTCTTACTCTCTTTACCCTGCAATAGTTCTAATATCTTATCCAGTTTTTCTACTTCAATCGAATTGAGTTTTTCAATCAAAAGTTCAATTTCTTTTTTGGCTTCAACATTGGTTTTAAAATCCTGTTCCGCATGATGACGATCTCGCTCGCTTTGGCGGTTTTGTGCCATCATGATAATTGGCGCAGCATACGCGGCCTGCGTGGAAAATAACAGGTTCAGTAAAATATAGGGATAAACATCCCAATGATAAATAAAGCCTACCACGTTGGCAGTCATCCAGGCGATTACAATAACTGTTTGTATGATGATGAACCGCCACGAGCCCATGCCGGTGGCGACGGAGTCGGCTAAGCGTTGACCAAATTTTGAAGCATCCTTATGCTTTTCATGCCATGTTTTGTTATCTTCCATAGAGGTAAAGTACTATTATGCAGACCATTAAATGGCCGAGCGTCCCCTTATCACACCTAAAATAATAGCAATAATGGCGATGACCAATAAAATATGGATCAAGCTGCCTACGGAGTAAACGAACGCGCCCAAAGCCCAACCAATGATCAGGATTACAGCGACGATATAAAGGAGAGAGTTCATAATAATGTTGATTTTTTATGTTTTACAACACTATAAACAGTTAAACCTGAATTTGTTTTTAATATTTTTTTTCCGGCGGCAGATCGTTCAAAGTATCCTTTTCACCTTCCTTTTCGTCAAGTACCTGGTGTATTTGCTTAATATCTGTCGGCTCCTTCATTTCTTCGAGTTCGGCGTCCTTTTTGGTTTCCAGGCCCAGGTGTTGTTGAATCTCGTGCAGCATATGCAGCATTTTGGTTACCTCGTTCTCAGCCCGCACGTTGACTTCGAATTCTACCTGCTTGCTGATTCTCTCGATATGGCCCTGCCGGTTTTGATTGATGAGCACTGATACGGATAGAACGATAGCGAATAAGGACACCGCCATTTCGAGAATGGGAAACGGAAAAGGGTCGAAGGGTTTAAGGCCGGGCAATAAGTTCAGGTTCCAGCATATCCAAAGTGTAAATAGCAACAGGCAGACCACTAAAAATAACATGCTGCCCAGGATATCGATGATAAAAACCGATAGTTGATCAGTTTTCGACTTGGTAAAGTCGAGGGAAGATTTTAGTTGCTGTTCGGAAGCATTGAGCTTTTTCACTTTGCGGTCTGTTTTTTTTGCCATGGCGCTAAAACATTAATATATACAATTGGGTTAATGGTAAACAATTATGAAGCCATTATTTACATTGATCTTATCGCTCTTAACTATTTTTACATTTGGACAAAATGTTTCCATAGCCCCTGCCATCGGAAAAGCGATGATAGCGCATCCCGGCCCTAAACCGATGCGCAAGGATACAGTTATCGAGTCAGATACTTCAAAGGAAAATAAAGAGCCGCGTTATTTCTATCTTTCGGTGAATACGGATGTTTTAGTGAATGCCAAAGGGGGCTTCGCCAAACGCTTCTCGCCGGCGATAGAATTTGGTCGCACATACGGTATTTTCGATATTGGCCTGGCTACGGGCAGGGTCAGTACATCGGGTGGGGATACGGTACAATACCTTGAGTTCCGGCCAACAATTAATATCTTCTCAAAAGGCAGGTTCGCCGAAGGCTTGTGTCTTGGTGGCGGCTATGTATTCGGCGCCAAACAGGCGTTGATGACAGAGATCTGTAACAGCATCAATTTTAACATATCCGAAACCGTGGCATTGGCCGTTGTGCAGGGGTATTATTTCTTCGACGGCACCAACAGTAGCCGAAGCAACCAATATATGGGGTTTGCCTTTACCTACAACTTCCTGCGAAATCATAGCGTCAACAAACAGCGTAAAAAGGCCGCTATCGTCAGCGATAATTAGAAATTTCGGTGTCCGATATTAATTGCCCCCTATAAATCCGGACTAACGAAGTGGATTTAGTTCATTTACATTGCCTGAGCCCGGGCTTTGTTACATTGGTTAAGGAAATAACCCGAACCTATTGCAAGCAATACAAATAAAACAACAGATGTCCAGCCCATCGAGTTTGCTTCGTTGTCTAATAGTGCCATCAGAGTTATAATTAGCTGCAAAATATCGTAAATTAAGCTGAATAGTAACAACTTGGGCCACGATTTTGCTGCCGGAGAAACGCTGCTGTACGACCAGAATATCATGGCAATAAACAAATTGGCAACGCCATAATACCTGGCCAAAATAACGCCGCCGCCCTCCAGGCTGCTGCCGTAAAAGGCCGCTAACTTAACCGGGATAAATAAAAATGCAAGGCCAAAGCCAACTGCTAAAATGACAATAATGATTGCGAAGGTTGAAAGTTTCATAAATTTAGGTTTTTTGGTTATATAAATTTACTTATTCCCGGAACAAAACCAATTAATTTTCAGTATTTTAAAAAATAAACTGCTGATTAGCAGCCCGTCATTCGCGCCAGCTTGTAAACCAAAGACCGGAATCAGGAAGATTTATTTATGCTTTTTGCGGATCAGGTTTTCTAAACAATAGCCAAATCAATTCGATCACTATTGGCAATACAATTATCAGAGTTACATACCACCCCGACCGCGACTGATCTTCGAATTTTGATTCACCATAAATAATAAGACATAGAAAAGCATTGGCAAGATAAGCGGTGGCGATTCCTATAAAGCATGCCAGGGTAGGATGTAATTTTTCCCACTTACGATATAAAAAAATTCCGTTGATTAAAATAATACCCAGGCCCGAAAATATAACTTCCAGGCGCTGCAGTTCACTGGTGCCCGCACGATGTAACAAAAAAGGAGTTTCGACTAATAGCGTACCAATCGCAGAAAAAATAATCGTTATCCATAATATACGTCTAACAAGGACGGGAGGCAACCGTAATGAATTTAAAACATGCAAATGCAGCCAAATCATTGGCAAAGACAAAAAGAAAGGCAGCCCCACAAGTGCGTGCCACCAATTGCCTTCATTATTAGGCACTCTGAGTAAAAGTGCATCAAGCGGTGAGGTACCAAGTGCAAATGGCAACAGAATACCAATTCCGGCCGTAATCCAAACGAGCAGCATTAGAATATTTGCTACCCGTGGTAAATGCAACTCATTAATAGTTTCTGGGGTTAATTTGGAGTTTGTTGCCATAAGTCTGCTTTGACGTTTGCAACAAATATAGTACTATTTATTGCATAGTACTATAAATAAAATATTTATTTGACATAAGATTCGCGATATAATTCGCTCCAGGCTTCCATAGTTATCCCGCCCATTCATATCCCCGTGTACCACGACCAACCATTGGAGATATCTGGTCCCGGGTCGACAAATTTATCCGTTACCACAACGCGGCTCAGGTATTTAACGCTTTTGTAGCCAATTTGCGTCTCCACGCGCAACCGTACCGGCGCGCCGTGTTCTACGGGCAGGTCTTCGCCGTTCATGCTATAGGCGAGGATGGTTTGCGGGTGTAAGGCGTCCAGCATGTCAATGCTTTCGGCATAGTTGTCGTACCCGTAAAAACTCACAAAGCGTGCAGCCGGGAAAATGCCCGCATGCTGCAACACGGGGCCGAGCGGTACGCCTGTCCATTCGGCAATGGCGCTCCAGCCTTCCTCGCAGGTATGCCGGGTGATCTGTGTGCGCTGCCCCAGCTTTTTAAGGTCCGCCAGCGAATATTTGCCCGGTTTGGCTACGCTGCCTTCGATGGAAAGCGCCCAGTCTTTAAAGTTATTACGTTGCAAGTCTTCGTATATCTTGCTGTAGGAGGCCTTAATTTTAGGATCGGCAGGGTTGTTATTCCCGGTACCGGGGAAGGAGGATATATCGCTTTTTTGATACTCCACCGCCAGCGCCCGCTGCGAAAGCAGGCCCCGCTGGGCCATATACGTCAGGTCATCGCCCATGCGCAATATATTGCCATAGGTGGGCGGCGGTGTTCTTTTTAAGCACCCCGAAAGTAGCAGTGCGCTCGCGGAGGTAAGCCCTGTGAAAATGGCCCTGCGCCGGGTCATGAGTTTTTTTTCTTTCATAGCTATTTGCCAAAAGTTATTGCCCGTATGTTTCGTTTAAAGCCCGACCTGGCCACCATCACCACGTGCGCCAGCAGAAACAGCAGCAACGCAACGGCCGAAAAAAAGTGAATGGTACGTGCCGATTGATGTCCAAAAAATATTTTGAGCAGGAAAGGATAAGATGCTGTAATGGCAGGCGACATGGTAAGCCCGGTTAAGATGACCAGCGGGAATAGGAAAAAGATAACCCACAGGTAGGTGATCTTTTGCACGAGTCCGTATTTCGGGCCGACACCGGCAGATGTTTGTTTGCGGAAATGACTGACGAAATCGCTCCAAAAGAACTTAAAACTAAACTCCCTGCCCCGCGGCAGCAGGTTATTACGGAAATGACCACTAAAAAAGCCTGTTATAAAATAGACCAGGCCGGTTATCACCAAAAACCAGGCTGCCAGGAAGTGGGTGCTGCGTCCCCAGCCGTTCTCGTTAAAAATATCGTAGGTGCGGGCCGCGCTTACCGGCGAGCCTGCCGTATTATAAAACGGCACACTTTTTTCCCAGCCACCGTGATGATAGTTGCGGCTGATGGGGAGTTCGAATAGTGCAGGTGTAAGATCGTTGCCTGTCTGGCCCCAGTAGAGCCGGGGGTGCGCCATTAAAATAACAAAGCCGCTAACGGTGAGCGCCACAAAACTGAAAGTGATAATAAGGTGTGTGCTTTTAACCCAGCGCTTATGCCGAATATTTTCCATTTTTTTAGCTTTGAAAAAGGCTCATTTTGAGTGCATTAATTAGGATTTATTTTGATGGAAGCATAAAGATAAAATAAATTTTAGCAAAATTTCAACATTAAGAGCTTGTTTCCTTCATCGCCCTCCTCGCCGCCAGCAGCGCCAGGAAAGAAATGATTGCGGCAACTGATACGTAGTACCCCACATAGCTGAGGCCGTAATTAGTGGCCAGCCTGGTGGCCAGTGCAGGCGCTGGCGATGCACCCAGTACCCCTGCCAGCGTAAAGGCCAATGACGCGCCCGTATAGCGCACCGACGTGGGGAAGATTTCGGCAAGCGCCGTGCCGATAGTGCCATGTGACAGGCCCATTAAAAACATGCCCAACACCAGGAAGCCCACAGTGAGCGGCCAGCTGCCGGGGCCGAACAAGACGGAAAAGAACACGCCGAACAAAAAAATGCAGACTGTTACGATGAGCAGGATGTTACTACGACCGTATCTGTCGGCCAAAGCCGCGGATAGGGGGATAGCCAGGCCAAAGAATGAAATGGCAACCATTTGAGCGATGAGGAAACCCGTGCGCGAATAATGCAGCGCCGAAGTGCCCCAACTTAAGGTAAACACCGTCATCAGATAAAACAGCAGGAAGGTGGTGATGGTTGCCAAAGTGCCCAATAGGATAGCTTTGGTATGTTTCGCAAACACATTAATTACCGGTACTTTTACGCGTTCGTTATTTTCTATGATCTTCATAAAATCGGGCGTTTCGCTCAGTTTTAAGCGCACATACAGACCCACCCAAACAAGCAACGCGCTGGCAATAAAAGGTATGCGCCATCCAAAACTCATGAATTGATGGTCAGTCGTGGTTTTGCTAAGCAGGAAAAACGTCCCGCTCGAAAGCAGGAACCCGAAAGCCGCGCCCATTTGCGGGAACATGCCGTACCAACCCTTTTTGCCGGGCGGCGCATTTTCGATAGCCAGCAGAACGGCTCCTCCCCATTCGCCGCCAAGGCCCAAACCCTGTCCGAAGCGGAACAACGCCAGCAGGATAGGTGCAAAGATGCCTATGGACGCATAACCGGGAAGCAAGCCAATAGCAACAGTTGAGGGGCCCATAGTCAATAGGGCGGCAACCAATGTGGTCTTGCGGCCCTTGCGGTCGCCGAAATGCCCGAATAATGCTGCGCCCAGCGGACGGGCAAAAAAAGTCAGGGCAAAAGTAGCCAGGGATTCGAGCGTGGCCAGAGCAGGGTCGCCGACAGGGAAAAATAATTTCGGGAATACGAGTACCGCCGCCGTGGCGTAGATATAAAAATCAAAAAATTCGATCGTCGTACCAATCAGGCTCGCTATCAGGACGCGCCTTACGGGATTTGCCGCGGTAGTGGGTTGGTTCATCAGGTTTGTATCGGCTTATGCTAAAGCAAACTCAAACATAAACTATTTTTTGTCTCCCAACGGGGAACATGCGATAATTGACGAACGCAGGGTCCCTTGCAGGTTTAAGTTAACTCATAAAAAATAAGATCGTCATTATAAGGAACGAAGCCACCGCTGAACTATGCCAGTCAATGAACCTTTATTTTTTCAACGACTACCTTGCGGTATGAAAAGAGGTGGGTGCGTCTACATTATGACCAATAAAATGCATACCGTTTTGTACATAGGTGTCACTTCTGATATAATGGGAAGGGTTTGGCAGCATAAAAACAAAGCCTATCCGGATAGCTTTACAGCAAAATACAATTGCAATAAGCTGGTTTACTATGTGTTCTATCCAAATATTGAAGAAG
>JANYAB010000347.1 GCA_025355225.1 Bacteroidota bacterium | reverse complement strand
CATGGAAAAATTCGCTGTATCCCGTTTGGTTGGTGCGCCTCCGGGCTATGTGGGATATGAAGAAGGGGGCCAGCTTACTGAGAAAGTACGTCGTAAACCTTACGCTGTTATCTTACTTGACGAAATTGAAAAAGCACACCCCGATGTATTTAACATACTGTTACAAGTGCTGGATGAAGGGCAATTAACCGACTCGCTTGGCCGGAAGGTTGACTTCAGGAACACGATCATTATCATGACCTCGAATATCGGTGCACGTCAATTGAAGGACTTTGGACAGGGTGTTGGTTTCAGCACTTTAGCAAAAACCAACCAAGCCGACACGCATTCAAGGGGAGTGATAGAGAACGCGCTTAAACGCGCCTTTGCGCCTGAGTTCCTGAACCGTATAGACGATGTAATCATATTTAACTCCTTAGGTAAGGATGAAATATTCAAGATCATTGATATCGAACTGGCTTACTTATTCGGCCGTGTTAACAGTTTAGGTTATAAGATCGCTCTTACCGACAACGCCAAAGAGTTTATTGCCGACAAAGGCTTCGATTCGCAGTTTGGTGCACGTCCGCTGAAACGGGCCATCCAAAAATATCTTGAAGATCCAATCGCTGAAGAGATACTGAAAGGTGAACTGAGTGAAGGGGATACGATGGAGGTGGATTACGATAAGGTGGCCGATGAGATTAAAATAGCCGATAGGAATAGCGGTGAAAACAAAAAGCCAAAGGAAGAAGAACAGGAATAAACGAATTGTTTGCTGTTTGATAATATTAAGGAGCGCTTTGGGGAAACCCGGAGCGCTTTATTTTTGCACCAGGGGCTCATAATCAACAGGCAATAGTTCTGCAATACGACTCTTACCCCATTGTCCTTCAAAAACGATGCTCTGTGGGTTGATGATTATTCCATTATTATCGAAGAAAGCATACGGCTCTTCGAACGATACGATAGATGTTATATATTGCGGAATTATCTCCGATTCGCCTTTGGCAGCAGGCTTTTTGTTATACATCACATACAGGCAATCTTTAAACGTTATGGCATATTGGCCCTTTTGATCCGTGAGTCTTCCAAAATCATTTATTGCTAATGGCGCTGTCACTAAAGTTTCCACATATTTATTATTCAAGCCACCTACGTATTCCGGATTCGGTTTTCTTACCAGGCGTAACACCTTAAATCCTTCTGACTGCAACTGACCGGCAATAACTGTACGTAGAAAATGCATGCTCGAACCATTGTACGCATCTTGTCGGTTTTTTTGCCATCTCCGCTTTTGTGATTCCTTGCCGTTCAAATTTTCAAATAACGCTTGTCCTTCATAATAAAGAAGACCTGTATAATAGTTTTTAGTAAATTTGGACAAGAGGTACTTTACCTTATAACCCAAAGCCTTATTCTCGACTTCAATAAAATCGGACGAATTGGCTGTTAATTCTCTGCCGACATCATCATAACTAAAGCCGATGACTTTTGGATTGAGTATCTTGCATTGACCGGCATTGTCAGAATATCCCAGGAATTCCCGCCTGAACATGTCATAGTGCTGCGCCCATTTCGGGTCGGGGCGTATCTTCACTTCCCTTAATTCAATAGATTTAGGAATGATCTCTATATCCGGCAGGTTGATGTCTTTGGTTACCATGATGGTTTGCTGATAAGATCCATATCCAACAATGGAGACCACGAGGTCATATTGGCCGCCACGGACATTACTGATGGTATAGGTGCCATCGTCATTTGTTTTTGTCCCGGCCGTTGCATTGCTTAAAAACACACTCGCGCTGGCAACAGGCTTTTTGTCTGCAAGGTTCAATACCCTTCCCGAAATGTGATACTGCCCCAAAGCAATAAAGGGTAAAAACAACGCAAAGAAAAAAAATGTAGTCTTCATATTTAAAAGTAAACTAAATAGTTAGTTAATTCAAATTAAATTTATAAGAATACAATACGTCATTACTTTGTTAGAATGAGTGTTTATTTTGGGGAGTCACAACTTAATGGCAATAATGGAATGCAGATTATCGTTAGAATTTTCGGAAGCCATAAATAAATTAAATATTTGATTAATTTATTAAACCTTTTTTGTTTTTTGGCGTCTATCAAAAATATAACAACATTACTATGAGAAAACTCTTATCAATCTTTTGCTGTGCAATGGTATTATTGTCAGTATCATCATGTACAAAGCAGTATGTAACTCCCAATCCGAATCAAACAATTCTCCTGAACCTGGCTGCAAACAGTTGGGCAACAACTGACGGAGGAAAAACATGGTCGGCGACTATTAACACTCCCGAAATTGATAGCTATTTTAATGATCACGGAGGAGTACTGGTCTATTTTTCGTTTACAAACGGCGTTTATGAACAAGTTCCCGAGACTTATAACGGCGTAGCTTACAGCTATACCCATAATCAGGGTGCGTTGACCGTTTATGAACAGGCGTCAGATGGTGTATCGGTAATTCCAGCGCCTGATGCTACTGTGGTAAAGATCGTATTGGTTGATTCCAACTGATACGGCAATGACTTCGAACATAAAAAAGGTGCGCTGAACCCTCAGCGCACCTTTTTTATGTCTATCTATTTTTTATTTTTCCATTTGCTCTATCACCGCCTGGCTAACACCAGAAAATGAAAATCCTCCGTCATGAAAAAGATTTTGCATGGTAACCATTTTGGTAAGGTCAGAGAATAAGCTTACGCAATAATCAGCGCAGTCGTCAGCAGTGGCATTTCCTAATGGGCTCATTTTTTCGGCATAGCTAATAAAACCATCAAACCCTTTAACACCTGCGCCTGCCGTTGTGCGTGTTGGTGATTGTGATACGGTATTGATGCGCACCTTTTTTTGAACACCGTAATAATAGCCGAAATTGCGGGCGATACTTTCCAGGTAGGCCTTATTATCAGCCATATCATTATAATTTGGGAAAACACGCTGGGCCGCAATATAGGTTAGCGCCAATACAGATCCCCATTCGTTGATAGCATCCATTTTCATAGCGGTTTGCAACACCCGATGCAAGCTAAGCGCTGAAATATCAAGGCCCTTATGTGTAAAATCATAATTGTTTTCGGTGTAGGAAATGCCTTTGCGAACGTTAATGCTCATACCTATAGAGTGCAGTATAAAATCAACACCCCCACCAAAATGTTCCATGGTTTTGGTGAATAGGTTGGTGATATCTTCGTTGCTGGTAACATCTGCAGCAATAACCGGCGCATTGCACTCGGCAGCCAGGTTATTCAATTCACCCATGCGCAAAGCCAGCGGTGAATTTGTCAGCACAATTTCTGCGCCTTCCTGTACTGCTCTTTGTGCTACTTTCCAGGCAATGGATTGTTCATTCAGTGCGCCAAATATGATACCCTTTTTTCCTTTTAGTAAGTTATAAGCCATAAGTTTTGGTTTGTTTTATCGGGGTGTAAAGTTATAATTAATTATCAGTTAGTTTAAACTGAACCGAAACAGTTTCTTCATTAGCGACAGATCTTCCGTCGTGAAAACCAGGCGCCCATCGACAATGCTTAATTGCATCAATCAATGCGTCCTCGCACCCGTAGCCTATTCCATTGAGCACCTTGAAATTAAAAGGGCGGCCGTCCTTGCCGACCGTGAAGCCGATCTTAACAATTCCTTCTACATTATATCTGATTGCTTTCTCAGGATATTTGACTGTTTGCCGCAAGTAAAGTTCTAGAGTCTCTTTACTGGATCGGAACCCAGCTGGTACATCAATGTTGGCAAAGGGCTCAACATTTGCATTAATATCCTCCACTTTAAACGCCGACGTTTTTTTAGCGTACTTTCTCGCCGCAATTATTTCCGTTGGCCGTGCACTGTTAATATCATGAATCTTTGGGGTTAAATAGATAACGATGTAGCGGCTCCCCCTGTTATAAATAGGCGGAACAAATTCATACGATGAGTGATGCTCTACCGTGATGGTATCATTAAATTTGGCCCCATTTATTTTAAAAAATCCATTAGTATCTGTCAGCGTGCTGATATGAAAACCGCTAAAGTTGATGTTTCGCTGGCTTGATTCAAGGTAAAAATATGTTATAGGCTTGCCTAGGTTGTCATAAACATAACCCCGCAAATTAATGGTAT
>JANYAB010000272.1 GCA_025355225.1 Bacteroidota bacterium | reverse complement strand
TGTTTGTATTCTGAAAACAGGGGAATAAGGATCATTCCGGGCCTATTTACCCGCATATCTTGAAAAAATCTTTCCTTAGCTATCGGGGTTTGTGTTACGTTGAAATAAATGGTGGGGGATAACCGCTCTGTATAAACCTGCACTTGTGCACCAAAACCCGCTACAAATATTTGCTCCTGCTCAGTAGTATTGGCCCGCACCCACCAACCAAGCTTTTTCGGGGCACCTTCGTCCGGCTTAATGAATGGTTCCTGGCAATAAATTTCAGGCTCGTCGGTAGTGCCACGCAAAAATCTTTTTAAGTTGGCCCAGGGTTCGGATAACCGGGGAAGGAACAGGATTAATAAGACCGGCAATAACAGCCTTACCCGAATTTCATTACCATTAATGAGATGAGTAACGGCAAAGGCGCTCATCAACGATAATGCGGGCAATACCTCCTTTAGATGCACTACATCATAAATTCCGACTGCATTGATCCCGATAAATGCAAAAATGAGCCATAAAACAAATAGGTCAACCTTTCTTTTTATTATAAAATAAGCCAGCACCAGGGGATAAAACACGATTATACCTGAATAAAGGAACTTAGCTGATAGATTTTGAATTTCCCATGCAAGGCTATGATCGGTAGCACTGCCGGGTCCGAAATTATCGCTAACCATATAGGTAAATAAATGATGGATATCGATCCCAGCAAAAAATCCAATTGCTACGAAGAAGAGAATACTCGCCAGTACTCCGGTGCAAAATAGTAAGGTATCAGTTCTGCTTTTACGCAAGGACGCTGTAAATAGGGTTATGATACCGAAGAAAGCCGTTAGACGGAATCCCAGCCCTATCCCAGCCATAAAACCGCTGAAGAAAAAGTCCTTTTTATTTTCTGCAGTAATGAACCGATGAAAAGCTATAATGATGAACATCACCTCATAAGTCTCGGTGAATGAAGCATATTTGCTACCGGTGGCATGCCAAAGTAAGGATAGGCCATAAAATAAAATAGCCAGCATACCCGCTTGCTGCCCCGCAATTTGCTTAGCTATTTTGTATACATAATATACGCCGATTGATTGGCACACCGTTCCCAATAGACGAGGGAACCAATAGTTTACGCCAAAAAATTGATCTGATAAGCCGAAAATGGCAAAAATTAATGGTGATTTATTGTCCACCCCGCCTGAATATGGAACAAGGTGATGCCTGAACCAGTTGCGCCCTATATAATGCCACATGGCTTCATCAAAGGATAAGGTAAAACCGTCAGTAAGCAGGGTGATGAATAACTGCAAAAACGCTAATACAGCAATAAGATACAAAGGACCACGTTCCCAATTTCTGATCGTATCCTTCAATGCCATATTGGTATTTATTAATTTATATTCCAGCCGCCGGATTCATTCGTGGAGGCAGGTTCAATGAGCATACACATTTTACGCAGGTAGCATTGGTACTCATATCCAGTGTTTTCCTGAAGTTAATAGCCTCCTCACTGTTCAGTATGTCCGTTAACGATGCATCCCTGATATTGCCCATCACTTCGTGAAAAAAGCAAGGCCGCACGCTTCCATCTGCTTCTATTACGGTGGATACCCATGGCGCATTACACTTTTTGTATGGAAAAGGGTTAAGTCCATAGAACGCAGCATAGTAATTGTAAATATCCTGAATTTTTTCGGGGGATTCTGCTATAAACCCGCTATCAAAATCTTCCCTTTGTGCGGTAATTATTCTTCTGATGATTTCTTGCAATTCAGGCAGTTCTCTTTCAGATAATAAAATTTCATTCTGCCGGGGCTCTTCCCATGCCATTTGCCGGTTAAAAGCATGACTGCTTACATCGGCAGGTAAAAAACTAATCTGGTCTATCCCCATCAGTTTTGCCTGGTGAATGATAGAGGCCCAATTCCAGAAATTAAGCCGGTGTATAACCGTACGTGCAGTAATTCTGTAGTTTGGATTTATTGACTGAATGTACTGCACACCATCTTTCAATTTATGGAATGCTCCGGGTATGTTTCGTATGGCATCATGTAATTGTTGATCACCGTCCAATGAAACAATAATATCATTCACCCATTTCAACAACTGTTCAGCATGTGCTTTAATGGACAGGCCTGTGGTAAGCAGTGTTACTTTAATACCGGCTTTTTTAAGAATTTCGCATAAACCAAAAAAGTTTTGATTGAGCAGCGCTTCCCCTCCCGACATGACCACCTGTTTGGTGCCGAATTGCTTTAAAGAAGTAAGCAGTCCGCTGATATCCTGTTCAGTAAGCTGTTTTAGATTTTTATTATCTTTCCATATATCGCACATCACACAGCGGCAGTTACAGGCGCTATGAGGCATCAGGATAACCACTGGCAATGCAGAAATGCGATGAGTCTGTAAAGTCCTGTAGCGTTTCCAGGTATGTGATAGTGATTGAGATAGCATGGATTATTTCCTGATAGCGATCCAATTAAAGGGACCTTTTTTAAACAAGCGATTAAATAGGTTATCGGGATTGAAAAGGATCCGGTATTTAAACCCCCAGAATTCACTTATGGAGTGGTGATAATAGTAATCGGCCATTTCAGGAAAACCAAGCGTCGCGTAATATTTGCGGCTCCGCTGGTCGGCTTCGAACGACTCCAAAGGATTGTAAAAGGGGGTATCGATAATATGTATTTCGCCACGTATATTTAAAATAGCCTGGGCTTGTTTCAAAACATTTATTACCGACGGAAAATATTGCAGGGATGCAGCAAAAACGATCACATCAAATGTTTCATTTTCAAAAGTGCTATCATTAAAAGTGTCGTATATAAACTCTATATTATCCCTTTTAAAAACCTTTAATGCCTGGTTGATTTCAACCTGGTTAATGTCGAGCCCGGTTACTTCAACATTTGGTATTTCGGCCATCTTTGCCGATAACCAGCCGTTGCCGCAGCCCACTTCCAATATTTTTAAATACCTGCGCTTCCGTTGAAGATAAGCTATTAACCTTTCGCTCGACCGTTTTCTTATTTGCCATTCATCACAATAAATATGTAATGAATCAATTTCGGGCAAATTTTTTAATTGGTCATCAGTATAAACTCTTTTTTCCTGTTGCCTTACTGCAATATATAAGTCTTCAAAATCTGCCCGTGCAGTTTGAGTACGTTTCTTGGTAATATCTTTTACAGGTTGGTTCAAGGGTGTATAATTTTAAAATCCTTGTATCTCGGGCTGGCGGTATTTCCAAACTCTTTGCAATAGTT
Organism: Bacteroidota bacterium; assembly: GCA_025355225.1. Lineage (GTDB taxonomy): Bacteria > Bacteroidota > Bacteroidia > Sphingobacteriales > Sphingobacteriaceae > Mucilaginibacter. Next base: position 6,227 of record JANYAB010000272.1, on the reverse strand, counting down.
TTATTTCGTACGGATAACGGTACATGTTAATTTTATAGCGTAATCCGGCCACCAGCTTTATCGATCTTCGTTTGAGATCGCTTAGCCGTATATCGGTGACCGTTGGGTAAACGCCATTCAGTACTGTTTCAAAATTTCTTATTCTATCAATCATTTCCGGGGTGAGCCATGGTGTGAGGGGATTTTTTCGCATGTCGAAGTTCTCCCATGCCGGGCTTATCCAATCCTCCAAAGTTTGAGGATATTTGAAGCCCGACTCCAATACCTGTTTGTATAAGGTAGAGCCTTCAGTAGGTACAGGACTATAAGTGTACAATACTATTTCGGTGCGCGGATTTACCTGTTTTACCTTCCTTATAAAGTCGATCTCGAAATCGATTTGTGCCTGTACCTGTTTAGCTGTCGGAGCAGGTGTGCCAAGCACAAAGGAATATTCGGGAATAATATCAAATTTTTTCAACCGCTCTGCGAACCTTATGATCTGGTCGCCGGTTTGAGTGCCACCTTTATCCAATTGTTCCAGTATCAGGTTATTACCACTTTCGGCACCAAAGAAAATAATCTTGCACCCGCCTTCTCTTATTGCTGCAAGTGAGGCATCGCTAAACTTATCCATTGTGTCGATACGGGCCATTCCCCACCACGACATCTTCTCAGGTTTGATCAATTTGGCAAACTCCACCGTTCGCTTTTCGGATACAAAGAAGTTATTGTCATGAAACTCAATAGCATCAGCGCCCCACTTGTCTTTTATGTATTTTATATCCTTATATACTGTTTGGGCCGATTTAGCTTTCCACCGTGCTTCGTAAATTGGCACTACCGCACAAAATGAGCACGTAAAAGGGCACCCGATGCTCGAATGATAGGCTAATGTTTTTTCACCCAGGTAAGTTCTTCCGAAATACCTTTCCATCGGGTAAAACAGGCCAAGTTTATCATAAGGCAAGGGTGGAAGCGTTTCCTGGTCTATCAAATCCTCTTTGGCATTTTTTACTAATCCCGAAGGCGACAAGTAGATGATGTTTTTTATAAACTCGTAGGGAGTTTGGTTCTCTAATGCGTCAATCAATTGCGGAAAAGCATGATCGCCGGGCCCGTTAATAATGAAATCCACATACCCCGATTCGAGCACAGCTTTTGGCTGGGTAGAAGGGAAATACCCCCCCCATACCATTGTAGTATGTGGGTATTTTTTCTTGATCGCTTTTGAAAGTGGTATAGCCTGCCTTAGTTGCGGGCCGGGCATTACTGTAAAGCCGAGATACTTGAAGTCACCGGTATCGAGATAACTTTCTATTTTTTTTAGTGGATCGGCCTCACAATTACCATCAACTATAACCCATTCATATTTCTCTTCAATTGAGGCAGCAATATTTAATATAGAATTTGGTACACGATGTTTTGCAACAGCGCTTTTGGGGTTGAATAATAATATCTTACTCATTTTTCAATTTGTCAATTAAGGCTTTAATAGCGATGGATTTGCACCCACCGCCATTAAACCATTCATCATTTACCTATCAAACTTTATCCTTCACACTCGTTAATTCAATTACGCGCTGTTGTCAACGGGGGTTGCCTACCCTATGAAATAAAAATAGCTGTGGCAACCATTATTAGACACAGCACGTATTTGAATTTAAAAGCCTTAAAGCCAGTGATACCAACCGTTAAAAATTATATCAGGAAACACCTTTTCAGTAAACCGGTAACAGAGAAGAATTCGACAGAAGCTTATGATCTTTGGTCGGAAAATTATGATGTACAACCGGGCAACCTGATGCTCGACCTGGACGAAGCATTGTTTACTAAACTGCTGGATAAAACGAGCGTACAAAATAAGCTTATTGCCGATATCGGCTGCGGTACAGGGAGGCATTGGCTTAAAATTCTGCAAATGGATCCGTCGGGCCTAACTGGGTTTGATGTATCGCAAGGAATGCTCAACAGACTAAAGAAAAAATTCCCGGATGCTATTACTCATCGTATAAAAGATGACCTGTTTGCTGATATCGATGATGCGTCCTTTGACACGATCGTATCAACCCTCACAGTTGCGCATATCGAAAACCTTGAACAGGCCTTGCAAGCCTGGTGCAGAATACTTAAAACAACAGGAGAAATTATCATCACCGATTTTCATCCTAAAATGCTGGCTTTTGGTGGGAAAAGGACCTTCAGGCACAATAACGTGCAATTGGCTGTAAAGAATTTTGTTCACCATCTAAACACAATAAAAGAGATATTAAATCAAAATGACTTCCGGATAGTGGCTGAAGAAGAAGTGTGTATAGATGAAACCATGAAACATTATTATACACAACAAAATGCCCTGCCGGTTTACGAGCAATTTAAAGGCTTTCCTGTTATCTATGGTATTTATTTAAAACGGAATAATGATCCTGAATAACGCAAAAATGGCATTAACAGGTGACCCTGTAAATATTATGATTGGGGATGGTAAAATAAAACAAATTTCATCTACCCCGTTACGTTATACAATCGGACAAATTCACCTAACATTTGATAATGCAATTATTTTTCCGGGACTTATTAATTCACACGATCATTTAGATTTTAACCTTTTTCCGGCCTTAGGCAACAAAACCTACAATAGCTATACGGAATGGGGCGGGCACATCCACAAAAAATATAAACACGAAATTGCTGAGGTCTTAGAAGTTCCTGAAGCGTTGCGCACAGATTGGGGAATATACAAAAACCTGCTTTGTGGCGTTACAACCGTTGTAAATCATGGAAAAAGGTTAAAAAAACATATCGATCTTATCACCGTTTACCAGCGACCTCAATCTTTACATTCTGTTCAGTTTGAAAAAAAATGGAAGATCAAGCTTAACAACCCGCTCAAAAAAAACATGCCGGTTGTTATTCATGTCGGCGAGGGGAGTGATGAATCATCGTCCAATGAAATTGACGAGTTGATCAATTGGAACTTGTTGAAACGAGATTTGATAGGAGTGCATGGTGTTGCGCTGTCTGCAGACCAGGCCAAAGCATTTAAAGCACTAATTTGGTGCCCTCAATCAAATTATTTTTTGCTCAATCAAACCGCCCCGGTAAATTGTTTAAAAAAACATACCAAACTGCTGTTCGGAACAGATTCGACCTTGACCGGTGATTGGAACATATGGGAACATATTCGCCAGGCACGGAACACTAAATTACTGACTGACGAGGAGCTATACGATACCCTTACGATCAACCCGGCCTGCGCATGGAACCTGAACACCGGTAAAATTGCAGAAGGCAAAGATGCAGATTTGGTTGTAGCAAAAATGAATGGTAATAAGTCTTCTTTTTTTGCAACTGACCCAAAGGATATACTAATGGTATTGCATAAAGGGAATATGCTATTGTTTGATGAAGAATTGTCCCCGCAGCTGAAAGGGGTTAAACAAGAGAATTACAGCAGGATTAATGTAAATGGCGCATTCAAATATGTTCAGGGTGATTTGCCGGAGTTAATGCAAAAAATAAAAAAATATTATCCCGATGCTGCTTTCCCGGTAATATAGTTTAGTAAAGATTTTCAACCGCTTTTTTTATGCCCTTAGTCCAAAAAATACGCTCCAAATTAACTCGCGAATCAAAATATTTGCGGAGGGATATTAGTGATTTGTTGGGGGTTGAGAAGAAAAATTATCAGTCTGCCAGCGGAGCCAGGATAATGATCTATCACGGAATCTGCCGGGATGATCATACCCGGTTTAACCCTGTATTTCTTAAACTAAAAACATTTGAACAGCATCTGAAATTTTATAAAAAGTACTTCAACGTTATTTCGCTGAATGATTTTTACCAGGAACGTTTTAGTAAAGACAAATTTAACATCTGCCTTACTTTTGATGACGGTTACGCCAATAATCACAAGTATGTGTTATCTTTATTAAGCCAATATCAAGTACCTGCCACCTTTTTTATCACAGCTATAAGAGACGCGGGGTATGATATTTTGTGGAACGACTTTTTGGGTATTGTAAGCAAATATGGCCCCAGGAAAATCACCTATAAAAACGAGGAGTTTTACAAGGGTCCGTTTAACAAATATGTCTCAAAAGAAAGCGGTTTGAGCTTGGTGGAAATACTCCGCCGGGGTGGTTTTGATGTTAAAGCGGAAATGATGAAGCTATTATACCCATTGGCACCCTTCAGGGAAAACAGGCCGGATGATGAAGATTACTGGCTTCAAATGTCAGCAGAACAAATCAGGGGCCTGGCTGCTTCCCCATTTGCCAGCATCGGCTCTCATGCGTATTATCATAATGACCTCGCACGAATCCCCCTAAATGATGCTATCGAAGAAATGGTCCGCTCGAAACAATATCTCGAAAATATAACTAACAAACCGGTAAATAACCTTGCCTTTCCATACGGAACTTATACCCGCGATGTAGTTACAGCAGCCAAAAGTGCAGGTTATAACCAGTTGTTGGCTATGGACTTCCATTTTGAAGAAGATCGTTTGGACCCCACAATGAAAGAGAGGTTCACTGTTAATCCGTTTATATCGCCGGCTAATCAAATGCATTCAACAATTACCCGGAGCTATGAGCGATAACCTGGAAAATAAGGATTATTGTTTTGAACGGCTAAGTAAAAAAAACCTTAGCGACTTAAATGTATTACATAGCACCGTTTATAATAAACCACATTCTACGGGCTATTTTTTAAAAAAATATGATACCGCATATACAGGGGTTGAATATGCAGGCTTTATCGCTTATAATAACCAGCACGATCCGGTTGCTTTTTATGGGGTTATCCCCTGTTTTATAAGGTACAATGAACAACTGTTATTGACTGCGCAGTCTGCTGATACGATGACACACCCAAAATACCGGTACAAAGGCTTATTCGTACAATTAGCAAACCTCACCTTCGACCTGTGCAAAGAGGAAGGCATCGGTTTCATTTTCGGGTTCCCAAATCAAAACTCGCTGCATGGCTTTCTGATCAAGCTACAGTGGCAGATGACCGAAACAATGGATTGCTATATTATACCTACTGGTATTTTTTCTGTTGAAAACATAGCAACAAAAATGCCTTTTTTGAAAAGGCTTTATAAAATATATCAGCAACAAATACTAAAAAAATATTTGCAGCCTCAAAAAGGAATTGAAAACTCGGTATTTAAGGATGAGTTTGCAGGTGTAAACCGCAATGCCCAATATTTTGATCATAAAACCTATCATGCCACCCAGGTAATTAAGATCGGGCAGTCGTTATTGTGGATAAGGCTTAAAAATGGCTTTATTATTGGAGATATAAACTGTACAGATGAGGATTTTGATGATACCATGAATGCGGTAAAAAAACTTGCACGTAAACTGGGTTTAAAGCAAATCCAATTTCATACCAGTCATCAAACAAAACTATCCGCTTTATTTGGGCAGAGTTATCGCTCCATTCCTTCATTTCACGTACTTTTTAAAGATCTGGGCGCACGTATCCAATTTGAAAAAATTAAATTCACGTTTGCTGATGTTGATACTTTCTGATAAATTAATCAATACGTTTTAAATGAATCCAATTAAAAGAATCTTTTTTAAGGACACGAAAATAACTACCTTCTTTATAACCCGTTTGTCTGCTGGCCAGGTTGAGGAGGAAGTATTTTTAAAAAAGGGTAAACATCGTATAGATATTACCAGGCATCATAGCATGATATGTCTGGATCCATTCTGTTTAGCTGCATGGCTCTCCGGGGACGAAGCAAGTTTAATTGATCCCGCCGTAGTAAGTATTCAGTTCACAAAAGGGAATAAACTTAACGCTTCCATCAATGCATCCATCATAGAAAAAATCCCGACACCACATGGCGTATTGTTATTGTATAAAATTGAAAAAGTAAAAAACTACCAATTGAGTGTTCTGCACCGGCTGGTGCTTTTTACCTACTTTCTTCGTTCCAAAAAGAACACGTATTATAGTCGGAAGGTTATCAGCGCGCTTTATTCGTATCCCCGAAACATTATTATCGTATCCTACAAGGATGATGATTACTATAATATATTCCCCATGGATATACAAGGTTACATCCAGGAGGAAGAGCTTTATATCCTGGGGCTAAGAACAACAAACGTCACCTTAGACAAAATTCTGGAAGCAAAGAAAGTTGTAGTTTGTGATACGGACACCGTCGACATCAATACAGTTTATAATTTGGGCAAGCATTCCAGCAAGGCGCCAACCAAAATAGAGGA
>JANYAB010000258.1 GCA_025355225.1 Bacteroidota bacterium | reverse complement strand
TTACAGCAAGAAGACCTGGCCATCCTGGATACCCAAATTGAACTATTGACCGACCCGCAATTAAAGGCAGATGTTATTGAGAAAATAGGATCCAACCGAAAAAATTCGGCTGACGCATTAATTGAAGTCATAGCAGATTTTGTTCAACTTTTTGAAGGGATGGACGATGAATATATGCGTGCACGGGCAACCGATATTAAAGATATAGGCGACCGGATATTAAAACACCTCAGTGCCGTGGGCAATTCGTCAGCCCAAAGCTATGGACCCAATACAATTATCATAGCCGAAGATATTTCGCCTTCCGGAATCATTACCATGGACATCAGCCATGTGGTTGGATTTGCCACACGGGCGGGTAGTAAAACATCTCATACAGCCATCATCGCCAAATCAAAAGGTATACCGGCGGTGGTCGGTTGCGGCGACGAACTTAGTACAGTTATAAATGATGACGGAATTATTCTTGACGGAATAAGTGGGTTAGTGTATATCAACCCGGAACAAAACATTATTGATGACTACACGGCAAAAAGAGAGGCATATCAGCAATTGGCCGTTAGACTGAAAGCATTAAAGGAGCAACCGCCGGTTACAGCCGATGGGAAAAAAATAACCTTATCAGCAAATATCTCCGGAGCTGATGATATGGCGGATATTTTTGAATATGGCAGCGAGGGTGTGGGCCTTTTCCGTACGGAATTGTTGTTTATGAACAGGAGTACATTCCCGACAGAAGACGAACAGTTTGAATTTTATAAAAACGTAGCCCTTCGGTCAAAAGGCACCCCGGTTATTGTAAGGACGATAGATATTGGGGGCGATAAGCATCTGCCTTATTTTAATTTACCAGCAGAGCTCAATCCCTTTTTAGGCTACAGGGCAATAAGAATATGCCTTGACCGGAGATATCTCTTTATCACCCAGCTTAAGGCAATCCTGAGGGGCTCCGTGTTCGGCGACCTGAAGATCATGTTCCCGATGATCTCCAATGTACAGGAGGTCAGATCGGCAAAAAAAATACTTTCTGAAGCTAAAGCAGAGCTATTAAATGAGGGTATTGCCTTCAATGACGATATTAAAGTGGGCATCATGATCGAAGTGCCTTCGGCAGCCGTGACAGCGGATATTTTAGCTAAAGAGGTAGATTTCTTCAGCATAGGCACCAATGACCTTTGTCAGTATACCCTGGCTGTCGACCGGATGAACGAAAATATAGCATACCTGTATAACCCTTTTGATCCCGGTGTTTTAAGGCTGATCAGCAATGTGATAGAACAGGGGCATAAACACGATATACATGTCGGTATATGCGGTGAAATGGCCTCGGACCCGATGGCAACCTTATTACTGCTGGGTATGGGTTTAGATGATTTTTCTATGAACGCGGCGGCTATTCCGGCAATAAAAAATGTCATTATCAACCATAGCATGGGTGAGGCAAAAGAAATTTATAAAAATGTGATGGAGATGGATATTCCAGAAGATATCGCGACATACCTGAGAGGGCGCACGCTATGATAACAAATGACTATATTATTCTTGCTCAGCAGGGAATGCATGCACGCCCGGCTACTATACTCATCCGGCTTGTAAAAAATTTCAAGTCAGCAGTTAGCCTGAAAAGAGGGGATAAAACAGTTCGCCTGAACAGTATGCTTAATATTCTTTCCCTGATCATAAAAGGCGGTGAAACCGTCACAGTTATTGTTGAGGGCGAGGACGAAGTTGAAGCGTTACGGGCCATTGATCTATTTTTTACGGAACAGTTAAAAGATATATAATACATGAAGATAACGATTACCAAAACCGAGCAGGAATTTAATATTACGGCGGCCTGGCGCATTATTGCACAAATGCTGGAAAAGCCCAACGCTGTTATCGGTCTTTCAACCGGGCAGACCACAATAGATATGCACCGGATCGTATCCGAAATTCATGCGCAATACCCTTTCGATGTTTCGGGGATCACCCTGTTTAATGTGGATGAACTGACCAACCTGCAGCGTGAATATGCCGGCAGTTGCTATACTATGATTTTAAATCAGATGGCAGGTCCATTAGGTATACCGGAAGAAAATTTCATCATGCCCCCTACCATGTCTGCCGATTTTGAAGCCGAAAGCAGGTTATTTGAAAAGCGCTTAGCTGAACGCGGCAGGGCCGACTTGCAAATGCTGGGTATAGGCAGCAATGGCCATATCGGCATCAATCAGCCCGGCACTCCTTTTGAAAGTGAAACATGGGTATCGCCCATGGACCCTGATTTTGAGGCCAGGGTGCGCCGCGAAACGCAGGTGCCGCCGGAAACCGTCCTGGGTGGTTTAACCCGGGGTATTAAGAACATTATGCATACCCGTAAAGTGATATTAATAGCCAAAGGGGCGCATAAAGCAGAGATCATCGAAAAAGCGATATTAGGAGCGGTAACTACAGATATACCTGCATCGGTAGTGCAATTGCACCCTAACTGCGAAATTTTACTGGATGCCGATGCCGGCGCCCGGATAGCCGATTACGCTAAACAAAGGGGTTTCAATTTTTAATCGACGGAAGTAGCCGCAACGGCTTGCAAAAACCATGCTGCATGCGGCAGCCATTGCTCTGTCCAGCGCCATTCGTTCCCTTCGGCGCTGGTTTTGAAATCTATGCCGCTGCCGTCGCCGTTTCCGTCCTTGCCTGTGATACCGTTTGATATCCCCCCTCTTTCAGAACCATGCCCGAAACTGGAATGCATATAGGGCACGTTCTTCTGTCCAAATTGATACATGAAACACATGTTATAAGGATTACAGCCCAGTATCCAGGATAATTGCTGTGAGGCAAATGTGGCAAGCGAGTCTTTGATCTTTGAATGACTACCTGCCGGGAAGATCAGCTTACTCCCTTCAATTGCGGCAGTGGCAAGTGAGCCGAGGCGGGCGTTCTCTCCCTGCCACCACCAACCGGTTTCATTGTCATGGGGGATGAAAAAGCCTTCTTTAATTTCATTTTTATACCTGAATGTCTGCCTTGCATAACCAAAAGGATTGCTCACATCATTGGTAACCCTTAGCGTGTAGCGGAGCGCAGTTTTTATTGTATTCAACGCCGCATCCCTGTAAACCTGCTCGTTTTCTTTTTTCAGGTAGCGGCATAACGCAATAACAGGCAAACCGGCATCGGATGCATGCCAGAAAGGCCGGGACTGATCATCCGCAATAAAATATCCTCCCGGACTAATGCGTTTTGCAAGATTATGGGCCCGTTTCCTGGCCTCGTCACGATAAAGCGAACTATCTGTCGTGATCCACAATTCTGTTACAGCCATCAATGCACAGTAATCGTCAATGATATTTTCCTTGCCATCATCGTCGTATTTGGTATTGTTGACCAGCAAATGGGCAAAAGCGCGCTTTGCAGCCTCCAGGTATTGCTGCGAGGTAAAGTCCCCGTTCTTGTTCCAACGCGAAATGCGGGCAAGCGCCGCTATAGCCATTCCACCTCCTTCGCGAAAGGCGGCCTGGTACGCGTCTGTAGTTACGCTGTTGGCACGAAGCCCTACAACGCGGCGGTCATTGGGGTTTTTGCTGAAGTAGCTGAATACCGTCTCGTAAAAATAACCCTCTTTTGATAGCGACCTCATGATGTAATCGGCGCCCCAAACAGCTTCGCTGTCCAGGGAATCTTTGACGCCCAGTCTGGCCAATAATTTTTTCTTCGTTTCGGAAGTGTTGATCATAGACCACGTAACTAAAGGGATCTGCTGGGGCGACATATAGTTGGCATAAGCCAGGTGCGAAAAATATTTGCTTACATCACCCGAAGCGTCGCACCAGCCACCACGAAGGTCGACCGTGTTGTTGCTGCCATATAATATGATATGGCTATCCGCTGCCACCTCCTCGGGTTTGTTTGCCCGTTGCTTATGGTAATAATGTATGATCGCCGGGATGGTTAAATTTACCAGAGCATTGTCCTCAATGACAAACGGATCAGACAAGTAGGATTTTCCTCCAACTGTCAGCCGCAGTTTATAATTTCCTTTTGTTTTCACCGGGGAGAAATTAGCCTGGTAAAATACTTTGCCAGGCGCCCATTCCTTTAGTTGTTTCGCATCGCTCAGCCTGGCGCTAAATTCAACTTTTGAAGATGCCGTATTGATGATGTTAAAAACCGCATTCTCATCAAATTTTACATCAGAACCTATCACCGCAATTTTAGGGGCCTTGCTGTCAAATGCCACCTGGTTAATATAAATAACAGGATCAGCATAGCTTTTTGATGTGGTGTAAACCACTATGCTCAATAATAATATCCTTAATGTTTTCATGTGTGTTGCTTTTTATTTCTCAATACTGCCCGGCACTTATCATTTACCCAAATATCATAACAAGACCCTTAAAACCACAATTTATGAACACTACATCAACTCTACATTTGCGTGTATTGCTCTGTGGTCTTTACAAAAAAGCTATTACCCCAGAGTATCATTATATAAATAGCCATTATTGTAGACTTCTTGTCAATAATACTTGACAAAAAGAAATGTTTACTTATCTTTGAAGTAATTAAACAACATGCATATGGAACAATCTAAGAAAAAAGTACACCAACATTCTATTATCTTCGCCCTCATTTACGGGGCCACCTATTTACCGGCAACGTGGCTGTTAAAGCATCGTGTATTTGGACAGCCTGTTTCGATAATGATTGCTATAGTGCCAATTATTACTTTCTCCCTTTTTATTTTTAAATACATCAAAGCCTTTACGGTAATGGACGAAGTGAAGCAACGCATACAACTTGAAGCCGTTGTTATCGGTTTTTCGTTAACAGCAATGTTGGCGATGATCTTGTTTTTGCTAAGCCTGTGCGGTGTATCAAACCCCGGCTGGTTTGGCTATGGAGAACTGGTGGGCTGGTGCTGGGTGTTTTATTTTATTGGCTGGTTAATTTCGAAAAAAAAATACGGGGCATGAAAAACACTATAAAGGTTGAACGCGCTAAGAAAAACTGGACACAAGCCGACCTTGCAAAACACATCGGGATATCAAGACAGGGTTTAAATTCTATTGAAACCGGAAAATTCGTCCCATCCACTGTGCTTGCTTTACGGATGGCTAAAGTTTTTAATACCACCGTCGAAGTTTTATTCCAATTGGATGATATAGAGGCGTGAAATCCTATTGTATATGTCAAAGCCGCGCTATAGTACCCGGCTTTGATCGTATCGCACAGATGAAGAGGTTTATTTATCCATCGGGCGTTTCAATGTAGTATGTGTCGATCTGGCACCCACCCGCAGGCTTATTGAGTCGCCGTCGGCATAGTATCTGCCTATATTTTTAATCTTCATGGTTTTGATGTTTGCCGTGAACCATAAGCTGTCACCTTTCACTATGCCATCAGAAATATCGAAGGTGCCTATCGACGAGGTCACCGTACCAGTGAGCGTAGTGCCATCGGTTTTGAAAGTATAACTTATCGGGAATTCATTGCCATCGGGCCCTTTTAGCATAGCAGACCATTTGCCATCTATGCCGGCAAAATATGCGAATGCCGCGCCAAAAAAAAGGAGCAAAGCCACCGTTGTCAGTATCTTTCTTTTCATAGTATGGAAGATTAAATGATTTGTTAAAAGTAAACATTAATTCTAAAAAGCCACCGATGTCCGTAGATTATAGCTACAGTCTCTTATTCGCCGAGGTTATATCTCAACGACGGTCCTTCAGTGAGGAATGCTGTCGACCCAATTTTTGAAAATATCCTGCCGTGTATTATTTAACTTTAAGTAAATAAAATTTATCAGATTATATTTAGAATTATTTAGTTGCCAAATAGTTACAAAATAAATGTTTTTATTATTTAAATTTATTCATTGTCCGCCTAACGCACAGTTGATACTTGCCAATGAACCTTCCATCTCTTATCGTTAAATACCGATGGTGCATATTAATTTTTTTGATCGTGCTGGTCAATGGCTGTGGCGCGTTCAACAAACTGGGCAGCAGTTTTGTTGCCGGGGCGAGCACCAAAACGGATACCCTGGCCCGCAACCTGGTTAAAGGCCTAAGAGAAGAGCTTGCGGATCCCGAAACAAAAAAACAAGTCGCCCACTTTGCCGATTCCATATTAACTGCATTAAATAATTCCCTCAACCCAAAGGTAAAGGGGCTGGTCGATACGGTAGTTAATCATAAAATTATCTTATGGGCCGATTCCCTGGTGGAAACACTTACCGGCAAACAGCTGCAATTAAACTTGAAAAACCTCCAGTACACACTGGTGGGAAAATCCAAAGCGGATGTACTGGCTATCAGGAATTCATTTGAACAGTTATTCCAGGAAATACTAAGCGACAGTACCAACAGCAAACTGGGTAAAGTGCGCGATAGCCTGCTGGGCGCCAAAACTGATTCGGCCATCAGTAAAATTGTTGATGATGCCACAAAAAAATTTATAGCCCGGTACAATACCGACCTTAACCCTACGCTCAAAGGCGATGTTTCGTTTATCACCCAGCATGCTACAGCCTTACTGATAGCGCTCGGAGCAATTGCTTTAGTTATTATCCTGGTGGTGTGGTGGAGCAAAAGCCGTTACGTGCGGATGGTGACCCTGCTTACCAAACACATTAATAAAATACCCGATCAGCAGGTATATGATAAAGTAACCAGCGACATTAAAGACGAGGCAATTTCCGTCGGGGTTGAACCTGACCTGCGGAAAATACTACAGGCGAACGGCTTGTTGGGGAACGACAACTGGAACAGTAAGACAAGTAAGTGAAACATCTATAAATAAAAAATAAAGTTATGGATAAAGTAGTAGTTACAGGAGCAAATGGTTTCATGGGGTCACACCTGGTTCCCCTGCTTATTGAAAAAGGTTATGATGTGCATTGCCTGGTGCGGTACACCAGCGACATCTCATCATTAATGGGGCTCAATGTTTCTATGCATATCGGCGATACCAGGGAGATCAATACGCTGAAGGTGCCGTTCACGGGTGCAAAGTACATTTTTCACCTGGCGGCAAAATTGTTGGTGGTTAACCAGCATGATTTTGACGAAACCAATATAGGCGGCACAAAAAACGTATTCGAGGCCGCTGAAATGTATGCCGGGGATACCCTTGAGCGCCTTTTATTTGTATCAAGCCTTGCAGGGATGGGGCCCAATAAATCAGAGGCGCCTTATGTGGAAACAGATGCGCCTAACCCGATTTCCTGGTACGGTAAATCCAAAAAAAGATGCGAAGAGATAGCGCATACCTATTACGGCAAACTACCGGTTACCGTTGTACGCCCGGCTATTGTGTATGGCGAGCGCGAGCAGGATTTGAGCCAAACCTTCCCATTAGTGGAATACCGGATCCAGCCAAAGCTTGGTTTAACTTCACTATATTCGAACGCGGTGTATGTGGGCGACCTGGTAGAGGGAATAGTAGCGGCTGCTGAAAGTAAAAATTCAATCGATCAAACTTACTTTTTGAACAATGCCGAACTGCTGACTTCCAAATCAATCGTAAAAAAAATAGGGGAAGCTATGCATAAATCTGCGGGCTTATCCATTGGTGTGCCCACTTTTATGGTAAAGATAGCTGCGCCTTTTGCCGAGCTGTCATATTATTTCAATAGTAAGCGGCCCAAAATGACGAAGGATAAAGCCCTTGAAGTTACACAAAAATACTGGCTGGCCAGCCCGGCAAAAGCTCAACGTGATTTTGGCTGGGTGGCGAAACATAGCATGTTAGAAGGTTTGCGAAAAACACTGGTCCCCTACTTTGCACAGAAAAAGATATTGCGGGATATGGCGCTGCAAAGCAGTTCGGTATTATGGATGAAATACGTTGCCACCGGTCTGTTGATGGGATGCATTGTGGAGGCGTTAGCGCACTTAGGGGCATTTTATGAATTTACACCATGGTGGATGATAATTGTGATCATCATAGGTGCGTTCGGCTTACTTTTCGGTTCGCTTGCCAAAGCGTTGAGGAAACAAAGCTCGGGTTTACAGTTGATTGTAGGTTGGCTATGTGCCGGATCGATTGAGCTGATCAACGTACTGGGCATATTCCCTGACTATAAATGGGTTTTTGCACCCGGTTGGCCCTTAGGTATCACTGACCCTTACATCAGAACTATAGTTCTGGGATTGCCGGGGGGGCTTTTCCTCATTATTTTAAATACGCTGATGAGGATTAGTTATAAAACCAAGTTGGATAGGGAAGGTAACCTGCGGTAGTGAAACGGTTTATGTTATTGATTTCGTTATCCAGGTAAAGAGGATGGGCGTTCCGATTATTTCCGCAAGGAAAGGTCCCAGTATATTTTTGCCAAAGGTTATTTCAGGATGCATTTGGAGTAACCTGCATAATCCGCCAAAAAATATCAGTACGCAGGCAAATTGCAACTGGGGTTTAAATTTGTATGGGTTTATTACCGAAACTAAAAAAAGCCCGCCGAGCCCCATCCAAACGCCGCCTACAAAACGGATATGACTATCCTGTATTAAATAAGGCTGCATATCGGTCACCTTAAAAAAGTTGGTTTGCCCGCCAAGACCAAGCGTGGGCATGCCGCCAACTGCTATGTTTATCCCGCTTAAAACAATATACACGCCAATCAGGCCCATAACGATCCGAAGCGCAATTAATTTTTTCTTTTCCATGATCAATATTGATTAAAATTAATTAAAGAGGATGTGCAAGTGGTACAATATCAGGCCATCCAGCAGAATATTTAAGGTCCAGTGAGCAAAGGTTACCGGCCAGATCGATTTTAAATTGTAAGTTAATATACCGGTTACCAGGCCCCAAACGGGCGTTCCCCAAAGTTCGGTTAAGGGCTTGCCCATGTGCCACATGGTATAAGCAAGCATCTGAATGATAAGCCCAAAGCCGATAAAATTCATATTTTTATTTGGGTTAGTCGCGGTGTAAGTGTCATGCATATCTTCCAGGCCGAAAAGAAGATAACCCCGGAAAACAAACTCAATCGTAACAAAGAACGGTAAGTAGGCTACCTCATAAACAATAAATTGAGTTACCGTTGTAAAGCCTTTGTAAAATGGGTAAACGCCCTGCATAGCTTTGTCG
>JANYAB010000178.1 GCA_025355225.1 Bacteroidota bacterium | reverse complement strand
CAACGGTAATTCGATTTACGGTATATGCAAGGACAGGCTGGGCAACATGTGGTTGGGCGCATTTAGCGGCGGAATTAACCTTTTCAAAAAAACAACCGCAAGCTTCCCGCTTTACAGGCATAATTCCTCTCCCGCAAGTTTGGCGAACAATTTTGTACTGGCGCTTTTTGAGGATAAAGAAAAGAATATATGGGTAGGAACTGACGGCGGTGGTTTAAATAAGTTCGATCCGCTAAACGGAACTTTTATAAGTTATAAACAGCAGCCTGCAGGTAAAAATGGCATTTCTGGTAATTATGTACTGGTGGTTAATCAAGATCAGGATGGCGATTTGTGGTTGGGTACCTGGGGAAATGGGATCAGCGTAATGAACCCTAAAACCCACACGTTTAAATACTTCAATAAGGATCCGGCTAAACCTCAAAGTTTAAATGGCAATAATGTTTATAATTTGATTCATACCAGGGATAAAAAAACATGGATCAGTGTATTTGGCGGCGGTTTAGATTGTTATGATAAAAGGACAAATTCCTTTACGCACCATGTTCTCGACGTTAATAATCCGCAGGGTATTAGCAGCAATTACATATATTCCATATTTGAAGATAAAAGGGGAAACCTTTGGGTGGGGACATCCGACGGCGGCCTTGATCTTTTAGACCGCAAAACAAATATCTTTACGCATTTTAGGCATGATGAAAAGAAGAATAGTCTGAGCAATAACGGTGTAACTGATGTTTTTGAAGATAGTAAAGGGAATTTATGGCTATGTACACTCGCCGGACTCGACATATTTAACCCTCAAACAAAACATTTTACTGTATTTGGTAAAAAGGATGGACTGCCAAGTGATATTATCTATTCTATAAAGGAAGATGATAATGGAAAATTATGGGTCGGGACCAATAGTGGATTATCTATGTATGACCCGCTTAGCAGGACCTTCAAGAATTATACTACCGAGGACGGCATCCAGGGCGATGAATTTAAGCCACACTCTGCTTTAAAAGCAAGTGACGGGAAACTTTATTTTGGAGGCGTAAACGGGTTCAACACTTTTTACCCGGATAAGATACAAAAGCCAATAGCATTTTCGCCCCTGGTAATAACCTCGTTCCAGATATTTAATAAACCACTTACGATCGCAAAAAACGGTGACGACCCTTCTCCTTTAAAGCAGGATATATCCGATACCAGATCTATCACATTATCGCACAGGCAGTCGGTTATTTCACTCGAATATGCCTCCCTCGATTATGGCTCAGCAGATAAAAAACAGTATGCTTTTAAACTGGATAATTTTGATACCGAGTGGAACTATGTTGGCAACAGGAATACGGCATCATATACCAACCTGCCGCCAGGAGAATATCAATTCAAAATAAAATATCAGAATAGTGCTGGTTTATGGTCGCCGGTAAGCAGCACGCTTCGAATCAATATAATTCCGCCATTTTGGTTAACCTGGTGGTTTGAGTCACTGGCAGTTTTGTTTTTTGCAGGAGTGATCTATGGAATATTCAAATACCGGGTTAGGGCAATTAAAATGAGACAGCAGGAACTTGAAACGCAAGTAGAGGAACGTACAGAGTTGTTGGCCAAAATGACGGTTGATGAGCGGAGATCGCGCGAGGAAGCTGAAAAGGCCCGCGAAGAAGCAGAGCAGGCCAATAAAGCTAAAAGTATATTCCTGGCTACTATGAGCCACGAAATACGCACACCGATGAACGGTGTGATCGGGATGGCCACCCTGTTATCAAGCACACAGCTTACCCAGGAACAGGAAGAATATACCGAAACAATAAAAAATTGCGGCGATGCCTTATTGACTGTTATCAATGATATCCTCGATTTCTCGAAAATTGAATCGGGAAATATGGAACTCGATGAGCATGATTTTGACCTGAGGGATTGTGTGGAAGGGGTATTGGATGTCTTTGCCGAAAGTGCAGCCAGGCTTAACCTCGACCTGGTTTACCAGATAGATCATAGTGTACCTGCCCAAATTATAGGGGATGGCTTAAGACTGCGGCAGGTGCTCATTAACCTGGTAGGCAATGCCGTGAAATTTACCAGCAAGGGCGAAATATTTATTAGCGTAAAAGCGGTAAACAACAAAAATGATGATCTCGAATTATTGTTCAGTGTACGCGATACAGGAATAGGCATCCCCCACGACAAATTGGGCAGGCTGTTTAAAGCTTTTTCGCAGGTTGATTCAAGCACGACCAGGAAGTATGGCGGCACAGGATTGGGCTTAGCTATTAGTGAAAAACTGATCGAACTAATGGGCGGTAAAATAGGTGTTGAAAGCGAACCCGGAAATGGGACCACTTTTTATTTCAATATAAAATCCAAAATAAGCCTGAAAGCTCCACGCACTTATGTACATACTAATACCATTGATGTAGAAAATAAACAGGTTTTAATTGTAGACGATAATTTTACCAATCGCAGCATACTGGCTACCCAATTAAAGCAATGGAAATTTATACCATTGGTGGCTGAGTCGGGCGAACAGGCACTTGATCTGTTAGCTTTAAATGGCAAGGTTGACCTGGTGATCTCGGACATGAACATGCCTGAAATGGACGGTATAGATCTTGCAAAGATTATCCGGAAAAAATACCCTAAGACGCCTATCATTTTGCTTAGCTCAATAGGCAATGAACAAAGCAGGCACGAAGCGCATTTGTTTGATGTTATTTTAACCAAACCTGCCAAGCACCACGTCCTGTACAAACATATTATTGACCAGCTGAAAGGCGGCAAAATAGTTAAAGAACTGCAGCCGGCTAAAACACAATTCTCGGCCGGATTTGCCCTGCAATACCCCTTAGAGATATTAATAGCGGAAGATAACCTTGTGAACCAGAAACTGACCGTACATATCCTCACCAAAATGGGGTACCAACCCGAGTTAGCGGCAAACGGTCATGAAGTTTTAGAGCTGGTGGCGAAAAAGAAATACGATATGATCCTGATGGATATCCAGATGCCAGAAATGGATGGGCTGGAAGCTACCCAATTTATACGGCAGCACATGCGGGAACAGCCCGTTATTGTTGCCATGACGGCAAACGCCATGCCCGAGGACCGCGAAATATGTATGAAAGCAGGGATGGATGATTATTTAAGTAAACCCATGAAACTGTCCGAGATTATAGTGGTGCTTGAAAAATGGGGAAAGCCGGTAAATAAGCTATTGTAAGACTATATTGGACCTTAAGTGGCAGGTTCAAATGGTTAGCTTGCCGCCTACACTAAGCGTTCACGTTTTACCGCAAAATAAAAATCTGTAACTGAATTCCCTCGCAAAAAAAGTAAAAAATAATTGCAAATACTAATTTTTTTAGCTAATTTAGTAGCTCAGATTATTCTGGTCTGAGCTAATCATTTAAACATTCGGGTATATTGTCTGTCTGGTATCCCTGATGACCTCATTTATAATTTTTCTATAATAATTACATTTTGCAACCTTTTAGTATCAACTCAGCACGCCACAATTTAACGATACGTTAATCCATATTTTGCTCCTAAATTAACTTTAGCATTTAATTCATTAAACAGCGAATAATGACTTTGTCATGCTCTTTTGTACTCCTTTTTTCAACTATATTTGCTGAAATAACCCTAACTAACAAGTTGTTTAACAGAATTTTATAGTTTTATGAAAAAGCTCTTTTTAGTGCCTTCTCTCTTATTTCTATGCAGTTACATTCATGCCCAAATGCAAAAGGCGCCAGCCTATCCGTTGATCACCCACAATACTTATTTTAGCATTTGGTCTTTCAATGATACATTAAATGCATCCGAAACAAAGCATTGGACAGGAAAAGACCAATCGCTGTTGGGTTTCATAAAAGTTGATGGGGACACCTACCGCTTTTTGGGAAAAGAACCTAAGGTGTATAAAACCATTTTGCCGGCCTCAGACGAAAAAGCCTGGGAATGTAAATACACGGAAACAGCGCCTGCAAACGGATGGGCCTTACCGCAGTTTAATGATAACGAATGGGAAACAGGTACCGCCCCGTTTACGGATGATAGAACAAAGGCTAAAACATTGTGGGCAAGTAAGGATATTTGGCTCAGAAGAACTTTTACTATAGACAATGCTAATGTCGACCGGCTTTTTCTAAAACTTTATCATGATGATAACGTGGAAGTTTATCTTAACGGGGTAAAAATATACAGTAATGTTGGCTGGACAAGCGATTTTGAATTGATACCGCTAAAGGACGAGGTTAAAAATAAGCTGAAAAAGGGCGTAAACCTATTGGCAATTCATTGTGCAAATACAGCAGGTGCAGCCTGGCTGGATGCAGGTTTGGTTGACCTGGTGAAACAAAAACCAAGCAATACTATCCTGCTGGCTAAGCAAACCAGTGTAGAAGTAACGGCAACGCAAACCAACTACAAATTCAGATGCGGGAAAGCTGATCTGCTGCTAACATTTACTTCTCCCTTGTTGCTTAATGATATGGATGTCTTTATAAGGCCGGTATCATACATGTCCTATAAAGTGCGGTCAAATGATAAGAGCCGCCATAATATTAAAATATATTTTGGCGCATCAACAGATATTGCGGTTAACAAGCCATTGCAGGAAGTAGCAGCTGAAATGTACACTAACGGGAACTTATCTATTTTAAGAGCAGGCACCATTGAACAACCCATACTCAAAAAGAAAGGGGACGATCTGCGGATCGATTGGGGATATATGTGTGTTGCAGTACCGAAATCAGAAAATGCTACACAATATATCACGCGGGGAAAAGAAGTGGTTAACCCCTTTCTCGCCGGCGCCAGTACTACCGCGGCAATTAATGTGCTGGACACTATTAAAGGAAAGGAATTATCCCTGAATACCATTATTCCTGTCGGAGCAGTCGGGAAAACATATACCGAAGGATTTGTTGAGTTAGGTTATGACGATTTGTTCTCGGTACAGTTTTTCGACATACAGCTAAAACCCTGGTGGAAGGCAGACGGTACCAAAACCATTGAAAAAGAATTAAATCGCGCTGCCCTGGATTATAATAAAGTGATGAAAAAATGCGAGTCTTTCAATAAGTCCATGTATCAGGATGCCGTGAAAACGGGGGGCGACCATTATGCAAAGCTATGTGCATTGGCCTATCGCCAAAGCATAGCTGCCCATGTGCTGGTAAAAAGCCAGTATGGTGGTATCCTGTTTTTATCGAAGGAAAACTTCAGCAATGGATCGATCAATACGGTTGATGTAACTTACCCTTCGGCACCGTTATATTTGCTTTATCAACCCAGGTTTTTAGAGGGGATGTTGAACGGGATATTTTTCTACGCCGAAAGTGGTAAATGGAAAAAGGACTTTGCAGCACATGACCTGGGAACTTACCCAATAGCAAACGGACAAACCTACGGCGAAGATATGCCTGTAGAAGAATCAGGCAACATGATTATCCTGACGGCGGCAATTGCTAAAGCAGAGGGAAACGCCGATTATGCGAAGAAACACTGGGAGACACTAACAACATGGGTCAACTATTTAGTTAAAGCAGGATTTGACCCCGGTAATCAATTGTGTACCGATGATTTTGCAGGACACCTGGCTCATAATGCCAATCTGTCTATAAAAGCAATTGTAGCGATCGCGGCCTACGCCCAACTGGCAGATCAGTTGCACCAAAAAGGCATCGGGGTAAAATATAGGAATATGGCAATTGCAATGACAACAAATTGGATGAAAATGGCCGATGCCGGCAACCATTACTCCCTGGTATTTGGCGATAAGAATACCTGGAGTCAGAAATATAATATGGTTTGGGACAAGGTGCTGGGGTTACATTTGTTCCCCCTGCATGTTTATAACAAAGAGGTTACGTATTACCTTACCAAACAAAATAAATTCGGTTTACCTTTGGATAGTCGCAAAACCTATACAAAATCCGACTGGATAATGTGGACGGCGGGACTAACTAATAATATGTCGAATTTCAAGGCTCTAACAGAGCCTGTTTATAAATATGCAGCAGAAACCCCCACAAGAGTGCCATTAAGTGATTGGCACGAAACAAAAGACGGAAAAATGGTAGGTTTCCAGGCGCGGAGTGTGGTAGGGGGGTATTTTATGAAGATGTTAGAAAACAAATGGGTGAAATAAATTTTACAAATGAAAACGAGATATAAACATGCAACGCCCCTTTTAGCCGGATATGTATTTTTTCTGTTATGTCTGCCTTTTACAGTAAATGCGCAGACCCCGGAATATTATTACAGGATAAGGATATTTCACTTTAAAACAAAGGCGCAGGAAGATCGCCTGGATAAATATTTCAAAGACGCTCTTCTGCCGGCATTGCACCGGGTACATATCCCAAACGTGGGCTTTTTTAAACCGGTAGAACAGGATACTGCCGATAAAAAGATATATGTTTTGATTCCGTACAGCACCCGCAGCGAATTGGAACATACGCACGATGATGTGATGAATGATAAAAAATTCCTTGAAGATGGCAAAGACTTTATTGATGCAGCTTATAATGATGTACCCTATACCAGGGTCGAAACAATAATATTAAGGGCTTTCCCAAAATGGCCTGCGCCAACTAAGCCGCAATTAACCGCCAGCAAACCCGACCGCGTTTATGAACTGCGCAGCTATGAAAGCCCGACAGAAAAGTACAAC
Source organism: Bacteroidota bacterium (assembly GCA_025355225.1). GTDB lineage: Bacteria > Bacteroidota > Bacteroidia > Sphingobacteriales > Sphingobacteriaceae > Mucilaginibacter. The sequence goes on along the minus strand of JANYAB010000178.1, from coordinate 11,084 downwards.
GCAAACAAGGTAAAGATGTTTAATGATGGGGGCGAAACTGCTCTCTTCAACCGGCTTAATTTCAATGCCGTATTTTATGCAGAAGTTACAGCCGGAAGTCGTATGCCTAACCTGATGTATATGACTACATTCAACAGCAAGGAAGACAGGGATAAGCATTGGGCGGCTTTTTCTAATGATCCTGTATGGAAGGCATTAGTGGCAAAGCCGGAATATGCTCATAATGTATCAAAAGCAGATATTATTTTTCTTCATCCCACCGAATATTCCGATTTTTAGATCGGATGAAACCGGAAAAACGTGAATATGATGCAGTAGTTGTCGGCTCGGGGCCAAATGGATTAGCGGCTGCAATCTTATTACAGCAAAACGGGCTTTCGGTATTGTTGATTGAAGGCAAGGACACTATTGGGGGCGGCTTGCGATCTGAAGAATTGACGCTTCCGGGTTATCTGCGCGACGTTTGCTCAGCAATTCATCCGCTTGCGGCAGCTTCGCCCTATTTTGAAACGCTTCCACTTTCAGCGCACGGGCTGGAATATATTTATCCCGAAATAGACGCTGCACACCCTTTTGATAACGGAACCGCAGCGATATTAAGAAAATCGGTAAATGAAACTGCTGCTTTACTTGGCTCCGATGAGCAGTCTTACAGAAACTTGCTGCAACCTGTAGTAAGTGATTGGCCATCAATGGCTGCTGATGTACTCGGCCCTCTGCACTTTCCAAAACACCCTTTGACTATGGCCAGGTTTGGATTAACCGCCTTAAGATCTGCTGCAAGTGTAGCTGGGCGTTTTAAAACGGAAGAGGCTAAGGGCTTGTTTGCAGGCATGGCAGCGCATGGTATGCAGCCCCTTACCAATATAAGCACTGCGGCTATTGCTTTGGTATTAATGACTACCGGGCATTTAAAAGGATGGCCAATTCCCAGGGGTGGTTCCAAACAAATTGCCAATGCATTGGCTTCGTATTTTATTTCTTTAGGTGGAAAAATAGAAACCAATACTTATATTAAATCGCTTGACCAGCTTCCTTCATCGCATGCTGTATTATTTGATATTGGTCCGCGGCAGCTTTTACATATAGCCGGACATCGTTTTTCGACCCTCTATAAATGGCAATTGCAGCATTACCGCTATGGAATGGGTGTTTTTAAGATCGATTGGGCATTGGATGGACCTATCCCGTTTACAGCTAACGAATGCAGCCATGCAGGAACTGTACATATCGGCAATACCTTTTCAGAAATTTTGAACGCAGAACAGTCAACCTGGAACGGTGCCCATCCCGAAAAGCCCTTTGTTTTGCTGGCGCAGCAAAGTCTTTTTGATCCCTCAAGAGCACCAAAAGGAAAGCACATAGCATGGGCCTATTGCCATGTGCCAAATGGTTCAACTAAAGACATGACCGAAGCTATCGAAAAACAGGTTGAACGCTTCGCTCCCGGGTTTAGAGATCGGATTTTGGCAAAGCATGTAATGAATACTGCACAGATAGAGCAATACAATCCAAACTATATAGGTGGCGATATTAATGGGGGCGTGATAGACCTTGCACAGTTGTTCTCCCGTCCGGCATTGCGCTGGTCACCTTATCGAACATCTGCGAAAGGCATTTACATTTGCTCCTCATCAACCCCGCCTGGCGGTGGAGTACATGGGATGTGCGGCTATCATGCCGCAAAGCGGGCGCTAAAAGATATTTTTTCCATTCGTATCGAATCTTTGGATTAAATATTTTTTGCTCCGTTATGGAATACCCTTTTTTCCTGCATCCTACAGGAAAATAAATATTCCATGAAAAGATTATTCCTATTATCCGTAACCCTGCTGTTATTATTGCAAATGGCATGGGCTCAATCTCCTCAACTTACCGTTGATGGCAAAAGCAATAATGGCGTACAATTGCAACAATTAAAAATTGATGTTGCCATTTATGGCAATATCAGCCGCAACACCTGGCAAATGACCTTCTATAATTCCACATCGCGAATTTTGGAGGGTACACTGACATTTCCTCTTAAAGATGGCGTAAACGTAAGTCGCTATGCGATCGATATCAATGGAAAAATGCGGGAAGCTGTTCCAGTCGACAGGGGAAAAGGCACTATAACCTTTGAATCTGTTGAGCGCAGAAGGATCGACCCGGGTTTGCTGGAAAAAATAGCGGGCAATTCCTTTCGTACTCGCATTTATCCTATAAACCCACACAGTACCCGCACAGTAATTATTGGTTACGATGAAGAAATTCCATTGGCAGATAACGGAAATCTTAAATTTACATTGCCCCTTAATATAAAAGATACTATACAAAAATTTTTGCTCAACGCATCCGTAATTCAAACTGCTGCGGCACCGGTTACGGATAACGGGGACAACCTGCAATTCGACAAGCATCAAAACACACGGTCCGCTTCTATCGAAAAAAACAATTATATACCCAATCACCCACTATCATTTTCAATACCTAAACCACAGGGTGCAAGCGAAGTAATGATACAGGCGCAAGGCAATAAATATTACTATTTCATCAATACTATTTTACAGCCTCAAAGCATAAATAAACCTGTTCCTCATCGCATCGGTATATTATGGGATGCTTCATTAAGCGGTGCCAACCGTGACATCAAAAAGGAACTAGCGCTTCTGGATGCTTATTTTTGTAAAGTAAATAATGCGGAAATAACATTAGTCACTTTCAGCACTACGATCTTAAAAACAAAAACGTATACAATCAGTAACGGTAATTGGCCCGAACTTAAAAATGAATTGGAACATACCATCTATGATGGTGCAACCGATTTTGGGAATATCAATTTGTCACAGTACGATGCTGATGAGTTTTTATTGATGAGCGATGGTCACCGAACCTTTGGCGAAAAGACAATAAAATTAACTAGTAAACCTGTTTATTGCATCAATTCATCTGCGTCGGCAGATTATAGCAACTTGAAATTGATCACCCTGAAAACACATGGTGAACTCATAGATCTGCTAAACGATGACACCAACAAGGCGCTAACCAGTTTAACTACCCAAACGCTGCATTTTTTAGGGATAAAGAACGGCGATTCAATTGAGGAGAATTATCCTTCTTTGCCTGTTCCAGCGGGCCGGGCATTTTCTATAGCTGGCATTACCCGCAATCCTAATCAAACCATTACTTTACAATATGGCTATGGCAACAAGGTAAGCTATGAAAAAGAGATCATGCTTGATTTAGCAAAGGACGCAGTTGATGATGTAGATGTAGCCAAACTATGGGCGCAAAAAAAGATAAGCGAATTAGATATTAACTATAATGTCAACCGGCAGGAGATCGAATCGTTAGGCAAACGTTTTGGTATAGTTACCCGCAACACTTCGCTGATCGTTTTAGAAACCGTAAACGATTATATACAATATGATATTGAGCCCCCCGCTGAACTGCGTGCCCAATATGATGCTATTATGAAACAAAGGGGTGGTAATGATCAAAGGCCAAAAAGAGAAAACCTAACCACGTCAGAAAATATGCAAACCGAATTAGCCCAATGGTGGAATGCCGATATTAAACCGGAGCCGAAATTAACCAAAAGTAAGAGCAGGCAACATCATTACGCTGCGGGAAATGTGGTTGCTGATGTTAGTGTTGACGAGCCCGTAGGAAACTCGGATGTTCGTGTTGTAACTGAAGACATGGTTAGAACAAACGCGACCAATACAACCTCAACCGGCACACCCGGCACAAATCAAAATATTAGGATTAGAGGAGTTGCTTCAACTGGTGTAGCAGCGAGTTCATCATCCCAATATAAAAGTTCGCTCAACGAAGTTGTTGTGGTCGGTTATGGAACGGTTAGAAAAAGTGATATTACAGGTGCTGTCCAAACGGTGCAATCAAGCCAATTGCAAGGCCTTGCAGCCGGTGTGCAAATTCCCTCCAATAATAGTGCGGCACCGGAACAAGTAAGAAATAATGGGGGCATCAATATTACCTATCATTCTGCTGATGCAGATTACTTAAAAGCAATTCGCAAAACAGAAAAAGCCAATCAGTATCAAAAGTATTTAGAATTAAGACAAGCGTTCGTTGATAATCCTGTTTATTACTTTGATGTAGCTGATTATTTTATAAAGACAGGAAACAAAGAACTGGGCCTACGTATCTTAAGCAACCTGGCCGAGTTAGATTTGGGCAGTTATGAGTTATACAAAATGCTGGGTTATAAATTAAAACAGTTGGGCGATTTTGAGGGTGAAGTATTTGTCTTCAAAAAAGTTACTGAACTTCGTCCTTTGGATCCTCAAAGTTACCGTGATTATGGTTTAGCATTAGAGGACGCGGGTGAGCATCAAAAAGCATTGGATGTGCTTTATACGGCAATGACAAAGAGTTATACGGCTGATGCTGAAAGTTTGTACTATGGAATTCAAGAGATATTCCTGCCAGAAATAAACCGGATCATCGCCTTAAATAAAGAGCACATTGATCTTTCTGCAGTATCTAAAAAGGTTATCAAATCTTTGCCTGTAGACGTACGGATCGTGATGGACTGGAACATGAATAATACCGACATTGATCTATGGGTAACCGACCCTAACGGCGAAAAATGTTATTATTCACACAATCGCACCGAAATTGGCGGACGCATTTCTCATGACATGACACAAGGCTTTGGTCCCGAACAGTTTTTGCTTAAAAAGGCCATTAAAGGAACTTATAAGATCGAGATCAATTATTATGGCGACAGGCAGGCAACTATTGCCGGCCCAACCACCATTATGGCCGAACTATTTACCCACTATGGCACTCCGCAGGAAAAGAAGGAATTGATTGTACTGCAAATGAAAAAGGAAGCTAACGGCGCCGTTTATATCGGGGATTTAGATTTTAAGTAATATATCTTCAGAATTGAACACCGCTAATAGCAGGTGTTCAATTCTGAATTAATGGCATCACCCGATTATTTCACCTCAACAACTTTAGTCCGCTGTGATATCCCATTCTCATTAAATGACTCTATCTGGAAATAATAAGGCAGGCTTTTCTCCATTCCGTTAAAAAAATACTCGTTTTTACCATATACCATAATGTTATTGTACAGTTTATCGGGTGCAACGCCCATGTAGATAGTATAACCAATAGCATTGTCAACAGGCTGCCACCTGATCCATGAGTTACGACGTTCAGTATCGCCGCGAAGCACCATAAAGTCTTTTATACCATCCGGTTTCGACCCTGCGCCTTTGCCAAATACCCTGAATCCTGACAGGGCAAATTTCCCTGTGGGCATATGGATATTTACGATCTTTAAATACCGGGCTTTTACAGGCGTTTTCAGGTCGATATAATCATGCGGTACATCAGTTTTATTATTGCTTTTATCAACCAGTACTTTCCAGTTTTTGCCGTCTAAGGAGTAGTAGATGATGTATTGCGTATAAACACCCTGTGATTTCCCTAAAAATTCTGCATCCTGATCGGCATAATTAACCTGTATGGCATTTACTGTGCTGATAACGCCGAGATCTGTCCTCAGCCATTCACCTTTATTGGCGGTTTTTGCACACCAATAAGTTTTGATGTCCTCGTCTACCGCATAATTAGGTTCAAAGCCTCCGAGTGTTGACGAAACCTCCACAGGTTTATTGTAATTTAGTATCATCCACCCGGTAAAATTGCTCTTCAAATGATCCTCTTTTCCGGTTGGCAAATACTGCGGGTAATCGCCATAAGCGGTATTGCAATAAAGCACCCCATCGTTATCAAAACCAGCCGGCCAGAAACCAATCCTGCGTTCGAAATTGTTCTTTACATTTACTACCATGGTCGAAATATGCCAGTGATTACCAAATTTATCGGCCCAGGTAGCGCCATGCCCGGAACCTTTGGCAAAGCCCCCGGGCTTATAAGAGAATGGATTATGTTTTTGATACGTAAATGGTCCAAGCGGTTTGTCTCCCACGAAAACCCCGTCGGCATATCCCCGGCCTTCCGTGCCAGATCCTCCAAATTGCAGGTAATATTTACCATCGTGCTTATTCATCCACGAGCCTTCCATAAACCCGCCCAAAAACACATTGTCATTATTCTCGCCAAACCGTTCCCAGCCATGTTCATTATAGTCCAAATGAAGTGTTTCTACTTTAGGGCCGATGGGTTCGAATGTTTTGCGGTCTATCTCTTGTCCATATAAGGGCAGTGTATTGCTTGATCCGTGATAGATATACACCCTCCCGTCATCGTCAGCAAACATACCGGGATCCCAGGCACCTACTTTAAAATAGTCTTTAGCAGGCTTCCAATCATCTTTGGTGGGATTAGTGCTCATCCACAAGGTGAAATCTTTGTTGTACGTAGAACCAATGACGAGCAGCGTGTCTCCTAATACCAAAGTGGCGGGTGCACATAACTCATCACCCGGGTTCTCATTATAAGGTCTTAGGAATCTGCGCGAAACAAATTTCCAGTTCAGCATATCGTCGCTCCACCAATAGCCAAATTGGTTGGTGGAGAAAAGGTAGTATTTGCCTTTAAACAAAGTAACAGTGGGATCGGCGGTGGCCCGGTGCCTTCCCCATTTCGAAAAATCTTTAAAAGGGGTATAGCCGTAATCCAAATTAAGCGGATTGCAATAAGTAAGGCGTTTTGGCTGGGCACTTAGTTGAAAAAAGAAACAGCTTAATGTGATTAATAGCAAAAGGCGATTGAAGTATCTCATAATAAAGCAATTGGCATGCGAATCTAAATCCGCTGAATGAAGCCCCTAATATAAGTCTTTAAACTAAAAGCAAAAGTTGCCTTATGTTATAATTCGGATAAGTTGCGCTCATTGCTCTTAAGGGAAATCTATCGCCTATCTATTATTTGGCTAAGCCTTTTAAGAATTATTTATTTATCCGCCCCATGAATGGGACGGCAATGATTGACTAACTAAGATTGGATGTTTTCCCAATTTCAATCATTGCCGTTGGCTTCAGCCAACGGACAAATAGGCAGCAATAATTTTGGCCTTAGCCTCAACCATTTGTCCCATAATCAGAAAGTTTGTCCGATATCGATCACTTTTTTTTAGAGATAAATTCATAAAATATTGATATACAAGTATTTATAAATGGTATAGGTATTGCATAGTACTATACAAAAATATTGAAATGGATACCGAGATAACTGAAGAAGTAACACGACAAAAACGCAAAAAAGGAATTGTTATTGGCTTAATAGCCATTGCCGTATTGGTCCTATCCATATGGCTGATGCGATCCTATTTAAAATCGTCGGTGTCACGTTCACTAATAAGCACGTCCAAAGTGGAGATAGGGAATGTAGAAAATACTATCAACGCCACCGGTGAGGTTTTACCTGAGTTTGAAGAAGTGATCACCAGCCCGATTAACGCATCCATAAAAAATATTGTGATGGACGCAGGCGGCAAGGTAAAGACAGGTCAATCGATACTGACGCTTGATAAATCGGCCGCCGAACATGATTACGCCACATTAAAATTTCAACTCGAAACCAAACGAAACGAGATCAGCAAACTAAAACTCGATTTGAACAAAAGCTTTTATGATATCCAGTCGAACAATGATATTAAGCAGCTGCACATCAGTAACCTGGCCGATGCTGTTGAGAATGCAAAACGTTTGTTTAAGGCCGGCGGTGGCACCCGCGAGGATATTGAACAGGCCGAGATGAATCTGAAAGTTGCACAACTAGAAAAGAAACAGTTGGAAAACGAGATCAAAAACAAACAGAAAACGATGTTGATCGAGGAAAAGGAAGCCGAAATTGCTGCTGCTATACAAGAGAACGATCTAAACGAATTGCAGCGGAAATTAAATCTCGCCAATATCGTTTCCACCCGCGGCGGCGTGGTAACTTATGTAAATAAAAATATCGGCGCTAACATAAAGGAGGGCGAAACACTGGCGCGAATTGCCGATCTGAGCAGTTTTAAAGTAACCGGCAGCCTGTCAGATAATTATCTCGACCAATTACACAATGGGATGCCGGTGATCATACGCATCAACGACACCCAATTAAAGGGCCTCGTATCAAATGTTTATCCATCGGTACAGAACGGTATCATCACATTCGACATACAATTAGACGAACGTAACAACAAACAGCTTCGGCCAAATATGAAGGTGGATGTTTACCTGGTTACTTCGGTTCATAATAAGGTAATGCGCGTTGCTAACGGCCCGGCATTTAAGGGTGCAAGTCCGCAGGATATTTTTGTAATCAGCAATGGCAAGGCCGAAAAGCGCATCGTGCACACCGGCCTCAGTAATTTCGATTATGTGGAGTTGCAGGATGCAGTTAAGCCAGGTGACGTAGTGATCACCTCGGATATGAGCGAGTTTAAAAATTCAAAAGAGTTGACGGTTGATAATTAAGTACGAAAGTCCGGAAGTCGGAAAGACCGAAAGTCCGGAAGAATAAAGTTGTTGATAAGTGCGGATCAAAAACCAGACAAAAAAATTAAAATGAAATATTTATACCTCATATTGTTTTTATTATGCAGCACCACTGCTTTTTGTGCGGGTGGCGATGACACCATCAGGCTTTCACTGAAGCAAGTGGTTGAATTAGCCCGCGGTAACTCGATTGCTGCAAAACAGTCGGTTACTACCAGGGAAACAAAATACTGGTTATGGCGCACATACAAATCAAATTATCAGCCGCAGCTATCGTTAAGCGGTAACTTGCCAGGATACAGTAAAACCGAATTGCAGGTTCTGCAACCTAACGGCACCATCTTATTTCAGCCCGTACATAATGATAATTCCCAGTTAACATTGAATTTTAGTCAGACAATTACAGCTACTGGGGCTACTATTTACGGCGAAAGCCAATTACAGCGCTTCGACGATTTCGATAGGAATAACATTTTATATAACGGAGTGCCTTATGCCATTGGCCTTAGCCAGCCGCTGGGCCAATACAATAGTTTAAAGTGGGATAAAAAGATACAACCCTTATTATACAACGAAAGCAAACAGGCTTATATCGAAGCGCAGGAGCAAATAGCCATAACGGTAACGGGTTACTTTTTCGATCTGCTGCTGGCACAGGTTAACTTGCGGATAGCGGAAACCAACTATGCCAATACCAAAAACATTCTGAATATAGCCAATACCAAATTCGAGCTGGGTAAAATATCAAAGAACGAGATATTGCAGCTCCAATTGGAATTATTAAACGCACGAAAAGCCGAAGGGACTGCTAAACGCGATGTGGAAATTGCCACATTAACACTGCGCAGTTATACCAGTCAGGAAGGGAACGTCAAGATAGCACTTGTCGTACCCGAAACAATCAGCGAGATGACTGTAACTGCTGACAGGGTGTTGGCCGAAGCGTATTCCAACCGGTCGGACGCTATTGCCTTTATCCGCCGCATTGCCGAAGCGAAACGTGATGTTGCCATTGCCAGGGGGCAAACCGGACTTACCGCCGCTTTGACCGCTAACCTTGGTTTTTCCAATAGCGCGACTAATATTCCCGCAGTGTATCGTTCGCCTCACAATCAGCAATTGCTACAGCTTACATTCGCCATACCAGTTCTGGATTGGGGACGCTCGAAGGCCAAGATAAAAACGGCGCAAGCCAATGAACAGTTTACAGAATATGCCGTGGAGCAGGATAAGCAAACTTTCCAGCAACAGATTGTAACGCAAGTCACGCTGTTTGATCAGATGAAAGAACAAGTGGGTCTTACCGCACAGGCTGACAGCATAGCGGGGGAAAAATACAAAATAGCCAAAGAACGGTATGTACTGGGTAATTTGAGCATTACCGACCTAAGCATCGCTTTCCAGGAAAATGACCAGGCCAAAAGGGACTATGTAGCTGCGCTCCGCGATTTCTGGGGGGCTTATTACCAGTTGCGCTACCTGTCATTGTATGATTTTGAAAAGAATGAAAAAATAACTTATAAATAATCCATAATCACCATCAAAAATATGATCAGTTTACAAAACATCGAAAAAGTTTACCGTACGGATACGGTTGAAACACTGGCACTTAACAAAGTGAGTCTCGAAATAGCCAAAGGGGAATTTTTATCCGTTATGGGCCCATCAGGGTGCGGCAAAAGCACGCTGCTTAATATTATCGGATTGTTGGATGAACCCTCAAAAGGAGAGATCAGGATCGGCGACCAAAAGACGGCTAATTTGACCGACAAACAACTGGCGCAATTCCGCAATAAAAAGCTTGGCTTTATTTTCCAGAGCTATCACCTGATCAACGACTTGCAGGTATTGGATAATGTCGAACTACCCTTGCTTTATCGATCTGCAACCGCTAAGGAAAGGAGGGAATTGGCAACCGAGGCTTTAGCTAAAGTAGGATTGTCCAACAGGGTTAAGCATTTCCCGAACCAGCTTTCGGGTGGTCAAAAGCAGCGGGTAGCTATCGCGCGGGCTATTGTAGGACGTCCTGAAATTATACTGGCGGATGAGCCGACAGGTAACCTGGACAGCGCGATGGGAAACGAGATCATGGATATTCTTGTCCAGTTAAATCAAAAAGATGGCACAACCATCATAATGGTTACACACGATGAAAACATGGCCCATAAAACCCATCGCCTGGTTCGTTTATTCGATGGGTCACAGGTTCAGTAATCACCTTAAAATTAAAGACCATGCTAAAAAATTATTTTAAAATAGCCATAGCGGTTTTAAGGCGAAGAAAGTTCTTCACCTTTATCAGCCTGTTCGGTATCAGCTTTACGCTAACTATACTGTTGGTTTTAACTGCCTTTATCGATAAAGTAGTGGGCGATAATTATCCAGATAAAAAAAGGGACAGGTCGTTATATATTTCGCGAATATCAATGATAGGTAAAGGGTATACATCTTCAGGGTCTATGTCTTTTTATTATTTAACCCATTATGCAGGCAGTTTAAAAACGCCAGTTAAAATCTCAATATCTTCTGGCTTTAATGGGACTAATACTTATGTAAACAATAAAAAGATCGCGCTAAATTATAAGTATACGAATGCTGAATACTGGGTTATATTAGAGTATGATTTTCTGGAGGGGAAGGCCTTCAATAAGCTACAGGTTGATAATGCCGAAAAAG